>NZ_JAYFER010000642.1:0-47311 GCF_055795065.1 Lyngbya sp. CCY1209 | reverse complement strand
GCAACCCTGTAAGGTGGCCCCACCTGGGCAACCCTGTAAGGTGGCCCCACCTGGGCAACCCTGTAAGGTGGCCCCACAGACCCTGGGAATTTAAGGTTTGAACTTTGGAGAGGTATCATAAGAAAAAATAGACCGCCGACCATGACGAAGATCGCTTATCTCCAATGTCCGACCGGAATCGCCGGAGATATGTGTCTCGGCGCCCTCGTCCATGCGGGGGTTCCGCTGGAGTATTTGGCCGAAAATTTGGAGAAACTGGGAGTGGCCGAGGAATACAACCTGCGGTCTGAGAAGGTATTGCGAAACGGCCAACAGGCGACAAAAGTTCACGTCGATTTGACCGAGCACCACCACCACACCCGCCACCTGTCGGACATCGAAAATCGGATCGGGGCGGCGGAACTGCCCCCACGGGCGAAAAACTGGAGTTTGGCGGTATTTCGCAAACTGGCGGAAGCGGAGGGGGCCGTACACGGGATCGACCCCCAGCAAGTCCACTTCCACGAAGTCGGGGCCACGGATGCGATCGTCGATATCGTCGGCACCTGTCTGGGACTCGACTGGCTGAACGTCGATCGCCTCTCCTGTTCTCCGTTTCCGGTAGGTGGGGGGACCGTCCGGACGGCCCACGGAAAACTCCCGGTGCCCGCCCCCGCCACCCTGAAACTCTGGGAAATGCGAAGCGTCCCCCTCTACAGCAACGGCATCGAACGGGAACTGGTGACGCCCACCGGCGCCGCGATCGCCGTCACCCTGGCCACAGATTTCGGCCCCCCGCCGCCGATGGTACTCGGACGGGTGGGGTTGGGGGCGGGTTCGGCCGATTTGCCCCTGCCCAACATTCTGCGGCTGTGGTTGGGGGAGGGGACGGAAGCGGAGGGTCATTCCCACGGGACTCATGCCGCCCATTCCCACGGCGAAACCGTGGCGGTATTGGAAACCCAAATAGACGACCTCAGCCCCCAGGCGATCGCGTACACTTCGGAGGCGTTATTTGAGGTGGGGGCGGTGGACGTGTTCGCCCAACCCGTGACCATGAAAAAATCCCGCCTGGGGACGTTGCTGACGGCGATCTGCCACCCGGAAAAAATTCGCGACTGCGAAACTATTCTATTCCGAGAAACCACAACTTTGGGGATTCGCCACAGTTATCAATCCCGGACAATTTTGCAGCGGGAATTGCAGGCGGTGGAGACGGAATACGGACCGGTGCGGATGAAGGTGGCATTTTCCGGCGATCGCATCATCAACGTCCATCCCGAATACGAAGATTGTGCCGCGATCGCCAAACGGCATCAAATCCCCTGGTTGGACGTTCACCGCAATGCTTTGCACCGTTGGTATTTGTCGGGGAACCCCACCCAACATAGCCCTCAGTCAGGGCGGGGCTAAAAACTGATGCGATCGCATGGAATCGGGGCGATGGTCGCTGGAAAGTGAGATTCCGAGCCGGATTCTCAACTTTACAAAATTTCATATTAAGTCGGACATTTTTTACAATAGCTTCTTGTTTGAACTATACAATCGGTGTTATATTGATAGCATTCGAGATTTGCATCTTCCTTTGTCGTTCCACTTTCGTCCCCTTCGGGAACTCAAGTTTCCGGAGCCGGCGATCGGGCTGGAACTGCTATATCAATCTTCGCCCAGCCTCCAGGGATTCAGCGCGTGTCTATCCAAGTGATCAGTGGAACGTCAGAACCATCACCGGGAAGATTCTGTCGGTTCCTTCTCCGGACAACTGCCAGCCACTTAAACGGTCAACCGAATCTTTTTTTTACCTCGTGAGAATCAATGGTTAACCCTGATTTTACCGTAGCAGTTAGAGCGTATAATGCCGAACAAAGACTGCCGAATATTTTAGATAAGCTGCGATCGCAAATCGACACAGAAAAGATTTGTTGGGACATCGTAATCGTCGATAATAACAGCACGGATAACACGGCTAAAATCATTCAAGAATATCAGTCAAGCCAGCCCGAATCATGTCCCATAAAATATTATTTTGAACCCCGACAAGGAGCCAGCTATGCCCGACAAAGAGCCATGCAAGAAGCCCGAGGTTCCCTGGTCGGATTTTTGGATGATGATAATTTACCCTCTCCTGACTGGGTCGCCAATGCCCATGCTTTCGGGGTTTCCCATCCAAAAGCAGGAGCTTATAGTGGTGTAGTTCACGGCATTTATGAAGTCGAGCCTCCCCAAAACTTTCGGAGAATAGCTTCCTGTTTGGCGATTATTGAATGGTCGTCAAAAGATGCTTTTTGCTTCAATTCCCAAGATCCCTTAAAAACAGGACTTTTACCGCCAGGAGCAGGTCTGGTTATCAGAAAAAAGGCTTGGGAAGAAAACGCGATCAAAAATTTAAAATTAAGGGGGCCAGTCCAGGATTCTTTAAATGTAAAAGGTGAAGATTTAGAAGCGCTGTGGTATATTAGAAAAGCAGGGTGGGAAATCTGGTTTAATCCAGAAATGCGTATCTACCATCAAATTCCTAAGCATCGTTTGGAAAAGGAATACTTGACGAGATTGTTGCGGGGTGTCGGTTTGAGCCGTCATTTCACCAGGATGTTGAGACATCAACCTTGGCAAAGACCTTTGGTTATTCCCTTATATATGGCCAACGATTTGCGGAAAGCGATCAACCACAAGCTCAAATATGGAAAAGAGTTAGACACCGATATTGTGGCGGCCAGCGAAATGGAAATGTATTGGGGGAGTGTGGAAAGTCACTTGAGGGCATTGGGGAAATTTTTGAAAGTCGAAAAAACGGAGTAAGAAACCTAAAAATATAGGCGGTTACGCTGGAAAGCATTCAGTCAAACATAACTTTAACAATGGACAATTCAAATCATAAATTTGAAAATAAAAGAATTAAATTAGGGATTATCGCCAACGAATTCTTTGAACTTTCCCAAGGGAGGATGGGTGGTTTCGGTTGGGCAACTCGTCAGGTGACAACCTTATTTAACTCCGATCCCAATCTGGGAGTAGAGCCGGTATTACTGGCGGGGGAAACTTATGGAAAACCAGGAGAGCCAGACCCGGTCGTTCATAATACTAAGCTGATTCTGCGCCAGCGCAATAAACTAGAATATATTCGTCGCCTCTGGGCTGAAAAAATCGATCTAATTCTGTCGATTGACTATCGCCCCAATTATCGTCCTGTATTCTGGAGCTTACCCAGAACTCCGATTATTTTATGGGTGCGCGACCCCAGACCGCCAGAAGATGTGGCTAAAATAGATACGGTTCGCGTTCCGGGGTCGGAAGATGTTTATCCCCAAGGGTTAAAGTGCTTTGATTGTACTTCTTTTGCTGGAGTCGTTCGGGTTTCTCAATGGGTGAATCGTCAGGTTTTATTTGCTACCCCAGCACGTTTTTTAAAAGCCAAAGTGCCGGGAACTTATGGGGTAGAACCGCCAGAGGTGGAATTTTTACCGAATATTATTGACATGGAACCAGCAGAGGTCGTAAAAAGTGATAAACCCACGGTAGTTTTCTTGGCCCGTCTTGACCCCTACAAGCGCCCCTGGTTGTTTGCTGAAATAGCCCGCCATTTTCCCGATGTGGATTTTATTTTTATGGGTAAACCTCATTTTGAGGGAAAGGGTGCTTGGGAACCGACGGGATTACCCGATAATGTTAAATTAATGGGTCATGTGGGGGAAGTGGATAAAATTCGGATGCTTTCGGAAGCCTGGGTTTTGATTAATACTTCCATTCACGAGGGGTTGGCGGTTAGTTTTCAGGAAGCCTTGAAGTGCGAAACGCCGATTTTGAGTTGTTTAGACCCGGAAAGTGTAGTGTCTCGGTTTGGGATTTATGTGGGGCGTTATGATGGTACGGGGATGGAGGGAATACCGAAGTTTGTTGAGGGATTGAAAACTCTTTTAGAAAACCATGAACTACGAACTAAGTTGGGGAAAGAAGGACGAAAATGGGTGAGCGAAGATCATAATAAAGAACGTTTTTTAGAGGCGTTTGTCGAGTTTTGCGATCGGGTTGGTGTTAAGCGTTCTAATTAAATGATTCTTGAGAAACGGATCTAGTAATTACAAAAAGAGAAGTAAAAATATGACAATGCCTAATTTTCTGATTATTGGTGCACCTAAGGCAGGAACTACAGCACTGTATCGTTATCTCAAACAGCATCCACAAATCTATATGAGTCCGTTAAAAGAAACTCAGTTTTTTGTATTTGTGGATGAGGAAAATCTGGCTTTTAATAGCAACGAACCATTTTTGAGAAAATACCAGCAAATTAAAGATATAGAGTCTTACCGCGAGCTATTTAAAAAAGTTTCAGGAGAAATAGCAATTGGTGAAGTATCTCCTTGGTACATTTATTTGCCAAATGTGGCTAGTAAAATTAAGCAATACATTCCTGATGTAAAAATAATTGCGATGCTGCGAGATCCAGTTGAAAGAGCTTATTCAAACTTTTTGCATTCAGTTCGTGACGATCTAGAGCCAATTAATGTTGATTTTGTGCAAGCAATGGAGTTAGAATCAGAACGAATCCTCAAAAATTGGTCTCCTCGTTTTCATTATAAACAAAAGGGATTTTATTATGGACAAATGAAACGTTATTTTGATTTGTTTGAAGCCGAAAAAATTAAAGTCTGTATATATGAAAATTTTCAGGAACAACAGATTGGCGTTTTGCAAGATATTTTTAGATTTTTGGGTGTAGATGATAGCTTCGTTCCAGATAACTCAAAAAAACATAATGATTCTCGTATCCCAAGGAGTAGAGTTTATAACAAAATAATGCTGAGAAACAATCCGGCAGAATATATGGGTTCAATGCTACCATTGAAGTTAAAAAATAAGATTAAGAATAAACTGATTAATATCAATCTTTCTAACAAAAAACCATCGTTACCAGGAGCGGTGAGGAAAAAATTTGTAGAGGAATATAGGGAAGATATTTTAAAGCTTCAAGATTTAATTCAGAAAGATTTATCTCACTGGTTAGAAGTTTAAGGAAAAAAATTATGCAAAAACTATTAATATCCGTGGTAATTACAACCTACAACCGGCTGGATTACCTTAAAGAAGCGGTTAGGAGTGTTGAAGCTCAAACATTTAAAAATTGGGAATTGCTCGTTATTGACGATGCTTCTTCCGATGGGACATGGGATTGGCTTACAGAAATCAAAAACGAACAAATACGGGTGTTTAGACAGGAGAAAAATAGCGAGCGATCGGCTGCTCGAAATCGAGGTTTGAGGGAAGCCAAGGGAGAATTTATTATGTTTCTCGATGACGACGATCGCCTCCGACCTAACGCTCTGACAGATTTAGTCAAACCATTAAGCAGCGACTCGAAGATAGTAGCGGCGGTGGGTGCGAGATGGAAGTTTAAAGAGGGAGCGTATGCTACAAAAATTGAGCATCCCAGGATTGGATTTAAACGAGTAATATGGCCCGAACTGTTAGCGGGTTGGTCTTCTGTTTCCGGTCAAAACTTGTATCGTAAGGCAATAATAACGGAGCTTGGCGGGTATAGACTCGATTTGAACATTGGAGAAGACCGAGAATTATGGTTTCGAGTTGCCAGGTTGGGTAAGGTAGCGATTATTCCCTCAATAGTTTTAGAGTATAGGACTCACCAAGGGCAGTGGAGGCCGACAAATCTTGTGGCAGTACGAGAAAATATTTTCCACGAATGTATTAATCATCTTCCTGCTGAAGAACGAAATAGAGGAAAGCAGATTCGAGAAAGTGCTAATTGTTCACAAAAAGCTGAAGATGAGTATAGAAAAGGTAATTATAGAGTTGCTTTAAATAGCTATCTTAAAGCTTGTCAAGCCGCACCAGAACTTGTTATTTCACCTCTGACAGGTCTACCTCTTGTTCGTGGGGTTGCTAAGTCGTTAGTGCGTTCTCTGTTACCACAAAAACGATGAAACCAGCAGTAATAATCTATCGAGACCAACTCATTCCCTACTCGGAAACCTTCATCCCGGCGCAAGTGGAGAACTTTTCATCCTATCGAGGTTTCTACGTTGGCACTTCGCGCTTCCCCACTGCTACATCGATGCTTCCCCAAGAGAGAACAATTGTTCTCGGCGACTTGGCATCTCCTCCCGGTTTCTGGAAAACGGCCTATAAATTAACTGGTTTCGTTCACCCGCGCTGGCTGAAACCTTTACAAGATTTATCCCCTCGTTTAATTCACGCTCATTTCGGTCTGGATGGTGTTTTAGCTCTGCCCCTGGCACGAAAATTAAATCTCCCTCTCATCGTGACTTTTCACGGTTATTTTGCCACCGCAGAAATAGAACTGAATCAGTCTAAAAGTTTCTACGCAAATACTAGAGATTTTGTTAAAAATCGCGGTCAATTTTATCGAGAACTGTATTTTAGGAATCGCGATCGCCTCTTTCAACAAGCGGACGGTTTCATCGCGGTTTCCGAGTTTATCCGCTCTCAAATTATCGAAAAAGGATGCCCCCCAGAAAAAATTCGAGTGAACTATATTGGCATAGATATTGATAAATTTACCCCCAATCCTGAATTGAAACGAGAACCGATTGTTTTATTTGTGGGGCGGTTGGTGGAAAAAAAAGGATGCGAATATTTAATTCGGGCAATGGCAGATGTTCAAAAGGTCAGGCCCGACATCGAATTGGTGATTATTGGTGATGGTGTCCTCAGATCTTCTTTAGAAGACCTGGCAAGCCGTTTACTCAATCGTTATCGTTTTCTGGGAGTACAACCCTCTAAAATAGTGAAGGAGTGGATGCAAAAAGCTTCGGTATTAGCGGCTCCGAGCCTGACCACCTCCCAGGGAGAATCGGAAGGATTGCCGATTACGATTCTAGAGGCAATGGCGATGAAATTACCGGTTGTGAGTTCCTATCATGCCGGAATTCCCGAAGCTATCAGTCACGAAAAAAATGGATTTTTAATCGGAGAAAAAAATCGACATGAACTGACCCAATTGATTTTAAAATTACTGCAAAACGATGCCCTGAGACAAGAATTTTCGGAGTCCAGTCGCGCAATCGTCGAACGTAAATTTGACTTAAAAAAGAATGCTTTTCAATTGGAAAAAATTTACGATCGCTCGGGAGACTATTCTCAGGAGTTATTGTGAGCTTTATTCCTGAAAGATAGACGAATAAAATTACCATGTCCTACGATTTAATCTTACGAAATTGTCGCCTGTTGCGATCGCCCGACGTCACAGAAACGGCGGATGTCGCCCTATCGGGGAAAAAAATAGCCGCCATCGCACCCCGCATCGAAGCACCGGGAGAAACGGAATATGATGTGGGGGGAAATTTGGTCAGTCCTCCCTTTGTGGAATCCCACATCCACCTCGACTCGGCGTTGACAGCGGGGGAGCCCCGCCCCAACGAAAGCGGGACGCTATTCGAGGGAATTTCCATTTGGGAAGAACGGAAAAAAAGTCTCACGGTTGAAGATGTCAAAAAACGGGCGATCGCCACTTTAAAATTACAGGCACAACAGGGGATTTTATTCGTCCGCACCCACGCCGATGTCAGCGAATCCAATTTAATCGCACTGCGGGGATTGTTGGAAGTGCGGGAGGCGGTGAAAGATTGGATGACTTTGCAAGTCGTCGCCTTTCCCCAGGATGGGATCTACAGTCGCCCCGAGAATGAATTGCTATTGGAAAAAGCGATAGAAATGGGGGCGGATGTTGTGGGCGGCATCCCCCACTACGAATTCACCCGGGAAGATGGGGTAAAGTCCGTTCACCGCACCTTTGAACTGGCGGAAAAATACGATCGCCTCATCGATATCCACTGCGACGAAATCGACGACGAACAATCCCGATTTTTGGAAGTGGTCGTCGCCTGTGCGGTGCGTTCCGGACTCGGCGCCCGCGTCACCGCCAGCCATACAACAGCTTTCGCTTCCTATCCGAATGCCTACGCACTCAAACTGATGGGATTGTTGGGGCGATCGCGCATTAATTTTATCGCCAATCCTTTGATTAATATTACCCTGCAAGGTCGCACGGATACCTATCCGAAACGGCGGGGAATTACCCGGGTAAAAGAGTTGTGGAAAAACGGATCGAACGTCAGTTTCGGACACGACTGCATCCGCGATCCTTGGTACGGTTTAGGAACCGGAAATATGCTGGATGTCGCCCACATGGCGGTCCACGTCTGCCAGATGACGGGGTTATCGGAAATTGATGCCTGTTACGATATGGTGACTGGGAACGGTGCGAAAACCTTATCTGTAGAAAACGATTACGGAATCGAAGTCGGAAAAACCGCCAATTTAATTGTTTTAAATGTCGGGAATCGCTACGAAGCAATCCGGATGCGATCGCCCGTCCGCCAGGTATTCAGTCGCGGCAAGTTGCTGGCGGAAACGAAACCGGTTCAGTCCATTTTTTACGATGGTTAAAGTCAAATATTTACAATTTCCTTGGGTAGACAAACTGTGAAACCCTGATATCGAGGTAATTTAATGACCCTATTTTCGATTCCCTATTCCCTGCACACAGCGCTATAGCAGGGCAGTTGGGTTTGAGATTTATTCGCTAACGAGTACGATTTCACCCGTCTCGAAATCGGAGTATCCGCCGACAATTTTGAGTTTGTTATCGGCCTTGAGTTTCGAGATAACGGGCGATTGATTGAGCAAATTGATTTGATATAAAATATTAGCCTCGGTCGCATTTCGGATCGCTGTTCGATCGTCTCCTTGTCCCAAGTAGTTTGCGATCGCCGGTTTAATTCGATCCAAAATCACTCCAATTTGACCCGGAACTTCCGCACCATTCATGGTTGAAATGACGGCTCCACAATCTTGATGCCCGATCACCATCAAGACCCTCGCTCCCAAGACCAATGTCCCAAATTCAAGACTTCCAATCGCCGATTCTGAGGCAATATTACCGGCATCTCGAACAACAAAAATATCGCCGAAACCGCGATCGAACAGAATTTCAATGGGAACTCTAGAATCCGCACAACTGAGAACAGCCGCAAAAGGAGTTTGCCCGGAGGCCACTTGTTGAAGATTGACGGTCGTTTGGTTGAGGTTTTCTTGCTTGCGTTTGACAAACCGCCGATTTCCTTGCATTAATTTCTCCAACGCTTCATCCGGGGTTAGATCCGTTTGGCTCATTCCGAGTTCGGGTCGAATGACCCCCGAACCGAGAACCGTTGCCATTAAACTCGTACCAATCATTCCGCCACCATATTTAATGAGGCTGCGTCGAGAAAACTCGGGAGTGACTGATTTTTTTTTCATGATGAATAATTGGGGCGCTCAAATGGTTTTCGATGCCAGATCTGTAACAAATAACAGATCGCTTTTGTGAGACGAGCTAACTTTACCATAGTTTCATCAACTGAATGCTGAATTTTTGGCAACAATTTTGCCGTTCGGTAAATATTCCCGACCCCCGTCCCGATGCCATACCGATTCTGGAATCAACACCGCGAGTTATGAACCGCCGTTGGAAGGGAAACCGCGACGAAGCCATCCGGATGCGATCGCCCGTCCGCCCGGTATTCAGTCGCGGCAAATTGCTGGCGGAAACGAAATCGGCACGCCCCGTCTTTTACGAACTCGCTATCAATAGCGAGTTCGGATGATTCGTTATCATAGAGTCATTTGAGCGGAATTGACAAAGATCCCCAACCCGTTGTGCACCCTCGCCGCGGTATCCGGCGTGCGGTTGAGTAAATGTCCGCCGAGCACCAAACTGGTGGAACTGCCGCCGTCCAAATTCAAGGCATCGATCGCCCCCAATTGTTGCATCAACTGTGCCATTTCCGTCAGATCGGGACCCGCCCCCCCAACGCGGTTGTGAACCGTGACGATCGCCAATTCTCCGGAACTCAGAAAAGCGATCGCACTGCGAATCGCCAACTGTTTTCCAAACCAATAATTGAACCCCTCCGCCTCCGCATCCAAGACGATGCGATGATTTTGAACCAGTAGAGGACCCGCCCCCAAAATATTGGGAAAATCGTTAAAATCTGAGGGAGTCGTCGCCGGCGTCACCGTCACCTGAGAACCCACGGCAAACGCCCCCGCCGCACTGCGGAACGATCGCAGCGTCAACAAATAACCATTTTGAGGAATTGAAATCGGCGTTTTATCGTCCGTCGCTTCGATCTGTCGGGCGACGCGATCGGCTTCCACCACTATCAGAATTTCATTCAACGTCAGGGGCGTATAATCCTCCCCCCACTCCGGCGTATAGCGGGCAATTCCCGCCTTCACATAGCCCGTATTTAACAGATCCACATCGAACTGTCGTCCCTGAGAAGTGGCGACGGTTTCCAGCAATTTTAATCTCGCCATCTTCACCCGTCCGGCATCGTCCCAGGCGATCGCGCCCCGGTTCAAAATCGGCCCGGAATACCAGTTTCCATCCCGGCGGATCGCCCCCAAGGGCAACAAATTGTTGCGGTTAAAATAGCCCCCGTTGATCGCCGCCATACTTTCCCAATTTTTGGCGATATCCGACAGCGAAGCCGTCCCCTTCATGCGGGTTTTATCCGTCCAAATCGGGCGCAGAATCAAACCGGAATTCGGGCGCACCGTCAGCCAAACCACCGGAAAGCGATCGCCCTCCAACGTCAAATATTGCTGCCGCCAGTGCAGCCCCGGAGTCCAGCGGATGTCCCGTTCCACCAACCCATCGCGGCGCAATTCCACGATGATGCGATCGGGGGTATTCCGCGTTTTTGTCGCCACCCGATAGCCGTCCGGCAGGGTTCCCCGAATCACGGTTTGGGTGTCGGAAATGCGGACGACGGGGCGCGAGGGTTTGTCCGAACTTGCCGTTGTTTCTCCCTCGTTTTGTTGTTCTTCGTCGTCGGGAGTCGTGGGCTCTGGCGGAGTCTCCGGAAAGCGATCGGCGAGGGATTGGGGCGCGATCGCATCCGCCACGATTTCCCACTCGCCACTCCGTTCGTACAGTTCCCACGGAGTCGCCCGACTCAGTTCGATTTCAACCCGGGAAATATTGCCATCTTCTTCAAAGGTGATATTATCGACATCGGCGGGGGTGGAAAAAATCCGCAGTGTTTTGTCATCGACGACCATTTCCCAATTCGCCCCCGTCGCGATATCGTCCAAATTCAAATAGCGATATTCGCCGTCAAATTCGGTCTTGACGCGGTAAGGTTTCAGGGGTGTCGAAAACCATTTTACAGACTCTAAATTGCTGTCATCGGAACTGATTAAATCCATCCCCAAAACCAACATCGCCCCTTTATCACCCACACCCGTATAGGTGGAAATTCCCGAACTCCACTGCCCCCAAGCCGCCCGCCAAGTTCGCCCGTTAACCGAGAGGTGAGTGCCCCGTCGAATCATTCCGGGGGCGGCGAGTTCGACGATATAAGGGGAGGCGATGCGATCGCTTTTTTCCAGATACGCCGACGCCTGATAGACGAAGGCGGCGACTTCTCCCCGGGTGGCGGGGCGGTTCGGGTTGAAAACGTCGATGCTGGGGGCGTTCGCCACCAGGCGGCTGCGGGTTGCCGCCGCGATCGCCGATCGCGCATAATCGGGAATGTCCGCCCCGTCATTGTAAATCGCCGTCAGGGACAAAGACTCCCCCGCCGGAATTTGCAAGCCAGACACCAACGACAGCAAAACGTGCAGCCGGGAAATGTTCTCGCCGGGGCGAAAATCCCCTTCCGGGAAGCCGGAAATAAATTGGGCTTCAAAGGCGTTGCGGATGGCTTCCGCCGCCCAAAAATCCGGGGAAACGTCCGAAAACGGGACGTAATCCCGCCGGGGAACCAGGGGAAAGGCGGCGTTGAGAATGGCGGCGAATTCGGCCCGAGTCATGGTTTGTTCGGGGCGAAATGTCCCGTCCGGAAATCCGCCGATAACCCCCCCAAGCCGGAGGCGTCGGATGAAGGGATAAGCCCAATGTTCGGCGATGTCGGCAAATGCGGGTTGAGTGTCTGTCATGGTCGCAATTGGATCGGGGTGGGGTAGAAGATTCGCTGGTCAATTCAGACTGCTATATCATTATTTTGAGTGATTTTGCGGATCGATCCGGATCTTTTGAGAAATGGGGGTGACGGGGGTGGGTTGAGGGGGAATTGTCGGGCGGATTATTGCGAAATCGGGGCGATCGCACCCCGTTCAAAAGTCAAAAATTCCCGATTCTCCACCCCCCGCGATCGATACCAGATCAGATCATGTCCGCTCAAACAGTTATGATTCCTGGGTTTCGCCCTCTTCTGAAGCGGCTTCAAACTTTTGCCGATTGCCTCCTGCCTATTGCCTTTTCTCGAACGATTGTGTAAGCATCCAAACGGACTTGATATCGCTCCCAAATATTACGGAGGTAGTTTGTATAAAAAAGACTCGACTTGATAGATTTTTACGAGAAAACCACATTGACCGACGGCGTTTTGTCGTGACAAGATAGTAAGGAGTGAACCGCAGCAATATCTTGAGGGTCGTTCGATCTATTTTTGGAGTCAGTTGAGCGCCGTCAAGTCCGGCTCAATTTTTTCAATACACTTTACCATCAATAAAGCCATGCTGAAATCCAATTGGGACGATTCTTTTTGGTACAATGATGCCGAATCTATGGCGATCATCATTCACAATAAAAGGGGAGGATTAGAAGGATACAGGACAAAAATAGAAGAAAAACCGGTTGACGATGAATTTTCAAAACCGCAAAATTGCCGCCCGAGTCCGAGTCTGATTCGCGCCGGTCTGTCCTTCCTGCATTGGTTCAAGTAAACCCTGCCAACGGGGTGCAGCTACCCAAACGCCCGAAACGGCCCGATATCGGGGGGAATTTTGCGGCCCTCCGCCTTCTGCCATCTTCTCACCGGATGGGCATTGACCCTCTCCTCCTCGTGATGCCATCCGCGCCATCGTACCCACTTCACCTCAATCTGTAGGGCCGCGCGCCGGGAGTCCCATCCGCCGGAAAGTCAATCCCCGACATCCGACACCCCCCAGCGAGCGCCCGGAATTTAACAATTTCTTTACAATTGGCGGACTTATGTAAAGTGCGATCGCCAATTTCACATCAAAGTTTTACATAACCCCCTAGATCCTTAATATTTCTTTGCAATACAATCAAATGTTATATATACTTACACAAGTATTGCAGCCGACTCCGACACCCACAAACCCCGCCCAGAAGACGTTTGAGCGGATTTTTTTAGGGTTGTGAGTCCGAGCTTTTGCGGGTGCATTGAATGGAACTGACCGAGTTTGAATCCGTTAAATTCACCTGACTTCCTGCCATGACTTCTGTCAAACTACTACCCGGCGCCCTGTCCGAAATCGCGGTTTCCGTCGCAGATACCCAATGCTTGACGAAAGCGGATTGCTACGCCCTGATGGCGGCAATTTTGGACGATTCTCTCGATTTAGAAGAACGATCCACCGTGGATCGGCTGTTATATTTTTTGCGTCGGGGTCGAATTCGCGTCATCGATCAAATTTCCCAGGTGATGTAGCGGGCGAGCTCTCGTCCGCCGGAGATCGAGTTTGCGCGGCGATCGATTCCAGTTAATATTTAAGTGAATAGCCGGGATCGCCAGTTTGCCATGAACCCAGAATCCACACTCAATCAGCTCAAAGCCTCTTTGCCCGACGGTCAACTCCCTTCGAGTTTCGGGGTCTACTTCAAAAATACCCTGGTGGCGCTCTGCCACGCCCTCGAGGACCACATTTTGCAAACTGGTGAAGCTCCCGAAGAGCGACCCCTCGTCTTGGTGACGTTTCAACAGGGAAAATGGTATCTCCAAGAAGCCGATCGCTACCTCGAGATCGCCGATCGCTCCAATCATATCGCCATCAGCGCCGTACCGGACAGCGGGTTTGCCAGCCACCGGACGGGGCAACTCGACAACGTATCCCTCATCCACCTGAAAGAATCGGACAGTTTGGTGATGGAGTGGAACCTGGTCATCGTCGCCCCCGGCTACACCGCGATGGTGCTGTGCCACGAACTCTCGGAGGACGAATACCGGCCCCACGGAAAGCCCTCGGTCGATAGCGAGCGCAAATTCTACGGGCTGTGGACCTTCGATCGCGCCCTGGTGTGCAAGGCCGCCGAGATTTTGATTGATCGCTTGAGCCCCTACGACCCCGAACTGTGCGATCGCCTCCTCGGGCAATATCAAGCCATCGTCGCCACCCCCAGCAAAGTGGTGCCCGACCTTAGCGGCGTGGTTTCCCGCATCGTCACCTACCTGCAATCCTCCCAACAGGAACTGATCGCCGTCAACCGCCAAACCCGGGAACTCTGGGAACTCGAAGGGCAGGCTAAACGAATCAGTCGCAACATCAGCGCCAACAAACTCCAGGCCTTCCTGCGGATGGCCCAGCGGGTGGACGAGCGCGACCCCTTCAACCCCTGCGCCTCCCTGCAAGTCGCCGCCCTGTGCGAAACCCTCGGTCAAATCCTCGACCTCCCCACCGTCAAGCTGCGGCGCCTGCGGTTGGCCGGCCTGCTGCACCGCATCGGTTTGGCCTCCGCCCCCGAAGAGATATTTTTAAAAACCCCCCCGGAAATGGACGAAGCGACCCGGACATTTTGGCGCGACCGCGCCTCCATCGGCGCCCGGTTGTTGGAGTCGATGCCCGAATTGGGCATCATCCGCGAAGTCGTCGCCCACCACCTGGAACATTGGGACGGAACCGGCGTCCCCTCCGGCCAGCAGGGGGAGGAAATCAACATCAAAGCCCGGATTCTCGGCCTGGTCGCCTATTTCCAAGGGCTGACCCAACCCCGAGGCAGCCGCAGTGCCCTGAACCTGACGGAAGCCTTCAACGCCTGTCGGGAACACAGCGGCACCCGCTTCGACCCCGCCCTGGTCGAAGCCCTGGGAACCGTGGTGCGCCTGACGGAGGTGGGGTTAATGCAACTGCCCGACAAACCCACCCAACTGCCGAACGTGTGGATCGAAGAAATGCCCACTTCCAAAAGCCAAGACTCCCAACTGACACCCCGTCCCTAGACCCGATCGCCCGCCCAACTGCCCCAGTCAACCCCAAGCCATTCCGCCATGAATCAACCCACACCCATCGACCGCGACGCCATTCGAGCCGGCAAAATCAAAGACCTCGCCCGCGCCAATTTGGCGGGTCTGGATTTGTCCGGCGCCGACCTCCGAGAAGCCGATCTCTCCCAGGCGAACCTGACGGGGACGAACCTGGCCGGGGCCGATTTGCAACGGGCGATCCTGCGGGCCAACCTTCGGGGCGCCGACCTGAGCGGGGCGAACCTCGTGGGGGCGGACTTTCGCAACGCCGACCTACGGGGGGCGACCCTGCTGGATGCGGATCTGCGGGAAGCCAGCTTCGCCGGGGCCTTTCTGACCGGGACAGCCCTGGGCAATTTGGATTTGAGCGGCGTCAATTTCCAAGGCGCCGATTTGCGGGGGGTGAACCTGTCCCAGGCGCTCTTGCAGTCCTGCGACTTCCGAAACGCCAACCTATCGGGGGCCGACCTCGCCTCGGCGGATTTGGAGGAGGCGGATTTGAGCGGCGCCGTGTTGCGCGGCGCCAACTTGGAACGGGCCAACCTCCTGTGCGCGATCGTCGAAGGGACGCAGTGGGACGGCGCCTGTCTCGACGGTGCCTGTGTAGAAGGGACGCCTTTAGACAGTGAAAAGTGAAAAGTTTCCTATTCCCTATTCCCGACTCCCTATTCCCGACTCCCCATTAAAATGAACGACCTATTTAAAAATTTTCAAGACCTCCTTGAATTGGCGAAAACCTTGGAGGACAAGATCGAAAAAGGAGAGGTCGCCGCCGATATTCAATATCGAACGCGATCGGTGAGCAATATTCCCCGCACCGGCAATATTCCCCGCACCGGCAGTGTGGGAACGAGTCATATTAAAACCCCGCCCCCCGGAAGTTCCGGCGAGTCCGCTGCCGATTCCGGGGCACAAGTCGTCCCCCCTCAGACAGAAAGCGTCCCCTCTCTCAAAGATGTGGGGGGTCTGGCGGAGGTGGTGACAGAATTGAAGGAATTGATCGCCATCCCCTTAAAAAGACCCGATTTGTTGGCAAAACTGGGGTTGGAACCGACCAAGGGGGTGCTGCTGGTCGGCCCTCCCGGGACAGGGAAGACGCTGACGGCAAAAGCGATCGCCCGGGAACTCGACGCCAACTATATCGCCCTAGCCGGCCCCGAGGTGATGAGCAAATATTACGGGGAAGCCGAACAAAAACTGCGGGGAATTTTCGAGAAAGCCGCCAAAAATGCACCTTGTATTATTTTTATTGATGAAATCGATAGCATCGCCCCCGATCGCTCCCAAGTCGAAGGGGAAGTCGAAAAGCGCCTCGTCGCCCAACTCCTGAGTTTGATGGACGGGTTCGCCCGAACCGAAGGCGTCATCCTCCTGGCGGCCACCAACCGCCGGGATGCTGTCGATCCGGCCCTGCGACGGCCGGGGCGGTTCGACCGGGAAGTTGTCTTCGGAGTCCCCGATCGCCAGGGACGTCTGGAAATTTTGCAAATTCTCACCGCGGCTATGCCTCTCGATGGGCAAGTCGATCTCGGTGCGATCGCCGATCTGGCCGTGGGGTTCGTGGGGGCGGACTTGAAAGCGATCTGCCAGAAAGCGGCCTACAGTGCCCTGCGGCGGCAGGTGCCCCACATTGATGCCCAAATTCCCGAGATCCTGACGGTGGAACAGTCGGATTTCCTGCAAGCCCTTCAAGAAGTCAAGCCGGCGGTGTTGCGGTCCGTGGAGGTCGAGACGCCGGAGGTGAACTGGTCCGATATTGGTGGGCTCGAAGAGGTGAAACAGATTCTCCAGGAGTCGGTGGAGGGGGCTCTGTTGAATCCGGAACTGTATCGGCAGGCCAAGGCGACCCCACCCAAAGGGATTTTGCTCTGGGGCCCGCCGGGGACGGGCAAAACCCTGCTGGCAAAAGCGATCGCATCCCAAGGACGGGCGAATTTTATCAGCGTCAACGGCCCGGAGTTGTTGAGTAAGTGGGTCGGCGCCAGCGAACAGGCGATCCGGGAATTGTTCGCCAAGGCGAGACAGGCGGCACCCTGCGTGGTGTTTATCGACGAAATCGATACCTTGGCACCGGCCCGCGGCAGTTACGGCGGGGATTCGGGGGTGAGCGATCGCGTCGTTGGCCAGTTGCTCTCGGAGTTGGACGGCGTGCAAGTCGGGGCCGAGATTATCGTCGTCGCCGCCACCAACCGGCGGGATGCCCTGGACCCGGCTCTGTTGCGGGCCGGACGGTTGGATTTGCAGCTCTTGATCGACCGGCCCGATGCGGCCAGTCGGCTGGCAATTTTGCAGGTCCACAACCAGGGACGTCCGTTAGAAAATGTCGATTTGGGTAATTGGGCCGATCGCACCGAGGGTTGGAACGGGGCGAGTCTGGCATTGCTCGGCGATCGGGCCGCGGTGGAGGCCATCCGCCGCCATCGTTCTCGAGGAGTGGAGGACCCGGCCGCGATCCGAATTACCGCCGACGATTTTGACGCCGCTTTTGGGATCCTCGACCGGCAGCGAATGAGAACCGGCCCGAACCGGGCTTGACTTGAGAGCGATCGCCTCCCGAACTTCACCGGGGGGGCGATCGGGCTTTTTGGTTTGAATATTCAAACATCGGGCAACCCTATAAGGTTGCCCCCACGGGAAACCGGCCTCCCCCCTTATCTCCCCCCTTACAAAGGGGGGTAGGGGGGGATGGGGGCCGGGGGGGTGCGAGGGGGGGGCGGTCAAACAAACGGATTTGATATGAGTCCCAATTGAATGGAATTTGATGCCGCGATAAAATACGGTTGAAAACGATATCAAATGAAGGGAAATTCAACCTTGAATTTGGGTATTTTTTCGATAAAAATGGGGTGAATTGAAACGGTTTTTACCCCGAGCCTCATCGCGTCCCCCCTTCAACGGGCGCGATCGCCCGGCGGAACCGACCGATCGCCGGTGATTCATTCTCCCCGACTTCGATGGTTTTAATCTGGACATCCAAGCTCTCTTTTATGAATGGAGAGCTATTTTTTGTATTTTTTAATCATTTTAAAATCGGCTCGGGCGTCGCGAGTGAATTTCCTCCTCCGCAATTGTGACCCGCGATCGCCATCTTCTTAATCCCGATAGAGGCGGATTGTTCGGAGGGGAGTTTGGGGGGAGTCTGACGCCAAGATTCATCCGGAAAAATACGCAAAAAAAAGATGTTATTTTCACCGATGTCGATAACAATAAAAAGCCATATATTGAAATTAATGGGGCGACAAAAACGGGTTATTTTTGCCAGCTTCACCCATAAATTATGCCCGCAAAAGACATGAATAATTATTTTGAAATCCATCAATTTTCAATGATTAATCGCGCCGAATCCGCCACCAGCCAGGGGGATATCGCCATGCAGGCGGACAACGCCCGGAGACTTTTTGATGTCGAAGGTCGGGGAATTTCGATCGCCGTCATCTCCGACAGCTACGATCGCGACCCGAGCGAAACCACGGCAGAAAATGACATTTTGACGGGCGATTTGCCCGGTATCGGCAACCCTCACGGCTACGGCACCCCCGTCAACGTCCTGCGGGAAGGCTCTCTCGATCGCGCCAAAGACGAAGGGCGAGCTATGCTGCAAATCATTCACGACATCGCGCCGGCGGCTGAACTGATGTTTCACGGTGTCTCCAGTCCCGAAGACATGGCGGAAGCGATCGCGACACTCACAGAAGCGGGGGCCGATATCATCGTGGACGACGTGGGATTCGTCAATGAGCCCTTCTTCCAGGATGGCATCGTTGCCCAGAGCGTCGATCGCGCCGCCGCCGCCGGAGTCGTCTACGTCAGCGCCGCGGGGAATGACGGCGATCGCTCCTACGAAGACGAATTTCGCAATTCCGGCCGCACCTTCACCCTCGACGGCATCCCCTACAGCGCCCACGACTTCGACTCCGGGGCGGGTGTCGATGTCTTCAACCGTTTTCGATTGAACCCGGGCGCCGATCTCGGGACGCTCTCCTTCCAGTGGGACGAACCCTTCGGAGATGCGGCCGGCGACCTCGATATTTTTATCGTCACCGACGATAACTTAAACACCCTGTCGGGTGACGACGTAGCCGCGGCGAGTACCGACGACAATATCGGCGCGAATCCCCTGGAACTACTGTCCTTTAGCAACTCCACCGATAGCGAAAATTTTCATATCCTGATCGGAAAGCGGCTCGACTCCGGTTCCGAACCCGAACGCATCAAATACATCAACTTCGGCGGTTCCGGGCGGGAGTTTGAATACGGCCACGACGCCGCCACCCTCTTCGGACATCCCAACGCGGCAGGTGCGATCGCCGTCGGAGCCCTGAGTTACCACAATACCCCGGAATTCGGAAATTCCACCCCCCGGGTGCGATCGTCCTCCTCCGTGGGGGGAATACCCATTTATCTCGACCCCCTCGGCGATCGCCTCCCCTCTCCGGAAATCCGGCAAAAGCCCGATGTCGTCGCCCCCGACGGCATCAACACCACCTTTTTCGGCACCGACAGCATCCTCGACGACGATTCCTTTCCCAACTTCCAGGGCACCTCGGCGGCGGCCCCCCATGTCGCGGGGGTGGCGGCGTTGCTGTTGGAAGCGGCGGGGGGTTCCGGCAGTCTGAACCCGGCTCAAGTCAGACAGATCTTGCAGGGCACTGCCTTGGATGCGGAAACCGAAGGTTGGGACAACTACAGCGGCGCCGGGTTCGTTCGGGCCGATGCCGCCCTGCAAGGGCTCGAATCCGAGCCAATCGACTCCCTGACGGGAGAATTGACCCCGGAAATCCCCTCGATATCGCCCGCTCCCTTCGCGGATATCCCCATCGGCGGTTCGGATAGCGATCGCCTGCTGCGGAATGCCGAGCCCGTCCCCCCAGAGCTTTCGGCGGATTTGATCTCCGGTTTGCCGGGGGGGTTCATCTGGCCCGAGTTGCCAGAAGTCCCGGAAATCGCCGGCCCGCCCGACATTTGGCACGAAGACCCGATGTTCGGTTGACATACCGAAAAAGGGACGTTCAACCCGGGCCGGTTTTCGTCCCTTTACAAATTCCGGCGGAAACGGCTCCGACCCCCGCCATGTGGGAGTTGGGGCGCGATCGCGACAGGGGCACCTCTCCGTGAAATTCCTGATTTTTCGCCATTAACCCTGTATAAAAAAGTGACCGCACGCGAGGGGTTTTAACCGTAAATTCTCGGAAAGCGGAATACATCGCCACGGTCAGTTTGTCAGTATTTTTCCGGACGAATTCCACGTCATCTACCCCCGTAAAATTACGGAAGTTTGCCAAAGCTTGCGAAAATTTGTCTCCGTATTTTTACGTTATTTGGGGCGATCGCCGACAAATGTTTTACACAAATAAATATCAAAAGTTCAGTAGTCTAACTGATGCCGAAACCGTGGTGGCGGGTCGATAATAAGGACAGATAGAAAAAAGCGAGAGACATTCGAGTTCTCGGCCTCCCTGCAGGGCCACCGAAATCTATCAAAAATCGATCTTCGGATCGTCCCTTTTTAATCCCATTTAATTTTGCATCGAAAAGTTTAGGGAATTTGCATTTGATTCCTCGGGAGGTTGTCATGAGTTTGGATAATACAGTCATCAATCGAGTCGGAACAGTTGAGAGCGAAGGCGACATCGCGATCGCATCCAATGACATCCGCAACCTGTCCGGAATCGACGGAAACGGCATCAAAATTGGCGTCATCTCCGACAGCTACGACGTATTATCCACCGGTTCCGGCGCGGCCGATAACATCATCGCCGGCGACCTCCCCGGACTCGGCAACCCCAACGGCTACACCGCCCCCGTCACCGTTTTAAATGAAGGCTCCCCCGAAAAAGGCCGCGACGAAGGGCGGGCGATGCTGCAAATTCTCCACGACGTCGCCCCCGGCGCGGAACTGTTTTTCTACAGCGTTTCCGACAACACCGACATGGCCGGGGCGATCGAAAGTTTGACCAATGCCGGAGTCGATATCATCGTGGACGACATGGGTTTCACCGACCAACCCTTCTTCCAAGATGGACTGGCGGCGCGGGCCGTCGATAACGCCGTCGCCCGAGGAATCACCTACTTTTCCGCGGCCGGAAATGACGGCGATCGCTCCTACGAAAATCCCTTCAGCAATTCCGGCCAAACCTTCACCCTCGACGGCATCGAATACGAAGCCCACAGTTTCGGCGGCAGCGACGTCTTCAACCGCTTCAGTTTGGCCCGCGGCGATTCGATGCGCCTCTCTTTTCAGTGGTCCGAGCCCTTCGCCTCCCTCGGCGGCCCGGGTGCGACGGGCGACCTAGACATCTTTATCACCACCAACGACGACCTCGGTACTTTAGATGCATCCGATATCATCATGGCGAGTATGGATGACAACCTCGGCGGCGACCCCCTGGAACTGCTCTCCTTCACCAACGACACCGACGGCCAGAGCTTCAACATTCTGATCGGCAAGCGGGTGGGAAGCGACGACCCGCAGTTGATGAAATACATCAATTTCTACGACGATGCCGAGGGGTTTGAATTCGACTACAATAGTTCTACCGTCTTCGGACATCCCAACGCCGAAAGTGCGATCGCCGTCGGCGCCGTCAACTACGACAGCACCCCGGCCTTCGGAGTCGCCACCCCCAGCGTCCGGTCCTCTTCCTCCACCGGCGGCACTTCGATTTTATTCGACACCACCGGCACCGCTTTGGCGACCCCCGAAGAACGCCTGAAACCCACGTTGGTCGCCCCCAACGGCGTCAGCACCACGGTTTCCGGGTTTGAGTCCTTCTACGGCACCTCGGCGGCGGCCCCCCACGCGGCGGGGGTGGCGGCCCTGATGTTGGATGCGGCCGGCGGTTCGGGGAGTCTGACCCCCGCAGAAATCGAGGCGGTTCTCAACGGGACGGCGATCGATGCGGATGTCGCCGGAGTCGATTTTCGCAGCGGTTCCGGCCTGATTCAGGCGGACGCAGCCGTTTCCCTGGTGGATTCCGGTTTGGTGCGGGTGTCCCGGGATGCGACTTCTGAGCCCAACCTGGGGACTCCGGCGAATGACGAGTTGACGGGAAGCGCGGCTTCCGAGGTTTTGGCGGGGTTCGGCGGCGACGATGCGATTCTCGGGGAAGCCGGGGACGACCAGTTATATGGCGGACAGGGAAATGATATCCTGTTGGGGCGCCAGGGTCACGATATTCTCAGTGGCAATAAGGGAGATGACCTGCTCATCGGCGGGGAAGGGGGCGATCGCTTCGACTTGCAACCGGACGGCGGTTTCGACACCTTCGGCGATTTCGTCCCCGGCGAAGATATCATCGGTTTGGCCGGCGGTTTGACGTTCTCGCAACTGTCCCTGAGCGCGACTCCCGGCGGCACGTTGGTGGAGATGACGGACGGCACGGATTTGGCGACGGTTGAGGGGGTTTATCCCCAGGAATTGGGCGCCGACAATTTCCTCAGCTTCTAATTTTGGGCGATCGGAATTTTCACCACAGAGGCACAGAGAACACAGAGAGAATATGTCGTTACCGTTTTGTGGGGGTCGGAGATTCCCCCAACCCCCTGTCGTTTCGCGGACTGCCACAAACCTCAGTCTGGATGGGGGTGTAAACTTGAAGACCGTGGGCGGCTCAATCCCCACAACAAGGCGATCGCACATTTTTGTTGTTGCGCTTCAGCGCTTTCGGTCGGGCTCAATCCCAACAACTCGGCGATCGCACATTTTTTGTTGTGGCGCTTTAGCGCTTTCGGCGGGACTCCCACCCCTACACCCTACACCCTACACCCTACACCCTCTTCTAGCAGCGCTATAATCGTTTATTCTTGAGTGCAATCTTTGGATGGTTTGTCTCCCTTAAAGACAGATTGGGCGCACAGCCCCAGCAAGTCGGAATCGATGATGCGGTAATAGCGGCAGACGCCCACGCGGCGACAAGCCACCACCCCCGCCGATCGCAACAATTGCAGGTGTTTGGAAACGTTGGCTTGGTGGAGTCCGGTGCGCCGACAAATTTCCTTGACGTTGCACTCCCGGCGACAAATTGCCGCCAGAATTTGTAACCGACTCGGTTCGCTTAAAATTTTGAAGCGATCGGCTAGAATTTCAAAGTCGTCGATGGAGGTGCTGTTTTCCATTAGGCGATCCGCGAAGTGTACCTATCGCAGGGGGAATTTGGCAGATTTTGACAAGCCGGAGGACGGATCGATACGGCCGTCCGATCTGTCCTCGTCAATCGATCGGAAGATAGCAATCCCCAATGATCAGTCAGAGCCAATTCTGATCATCAGTTCTCATGTAGATTTCTGACGGTCGAATTTTAAAAATCCTTTCGATCCCAACTATTTGAACGGACCTGATATCAAAGGTGTGAATCGGATTCCCTGCCCTCCCTTTGATAACGGGAGGGTGGGGTGGGGTTGTCGGGGTTGACGAAGGATTGAAGTCGGCTCAAATTTCACATCAACCCACGGCGGTGGTGGATTTCTCGACGGACTGGCGGAAATTTTTGGGCAGGTTTTTGAACAGGGACAGCCGGAACAACAGCCGCAGCCCGAATTTCTCGAACCAGGGCAGTCCCAAACCGAAGCGCATTTTCAGCAGGAAATACTCCTCGAAGGCGGCCTTCGCCCAATTCACCCACGGCCCTTTCAACGCCAGAGAATGGCGGCGCTTGCCCACTTCCGGATCGGGGATCACCGGGGCGGCGATGTAGAGGATGCCGGTATCGCCGAATTCGGCAAAACACAGGGCCTCCAAGGTGGGCGTCAGGTGGGGTTCGGAAATCGCCCCCAGTTCGATCGCGATGTTGTGGGCGACGGCCACCCCCATCACTTCCGTCATTTCCCCGCTTTTCGGCAGTCCGATGGGGACGGGGGTTTTGTCCGGCTGTTCCAGGTGGACGGCGACGCCGAGGGCGTAGACGGCGGGAAATTCCGGATGCTGGTAGGTGGGTCCGACGGGGATAAATCCTTTTTCATTGCCCAGGCGCGGTGTCTCCCGGATGAATTTGGCACCCCGGAAGGCGGGCAGGATCATGGAGTATTTGAACGGGATGCGGCGTCCGTCGGAGAGGATGATGGTGTCGGGTTCGACTTCGGTGATGGCGGCGTTGTCGATGATTTCCACACCCCGCGATCGCATCAGATCCCCCGTCAGTTCTTCGGCGTATTTCACCCCCCCGACTCCCAGATGGCCGGCGTAGGGTTCCGGCGTGATATAGGTTAACGTGACGCGATCGCGCAGTCCCAACCGCCGCAGTTCCCAATCCGCCATTAATAAGAATTCATAAGCTGGCCCGAAACACCCCGCCCCCGGCATCGCCCCCACGACAAGGGGCCCGGGATCTTTCAAGAATTCCAACCACGCCTCCCGCGCTTCTACGGCGTGGTCGGGGGTGCACACGGACTGGGTGTAGCCACCGTGGGGGCCGAGTCCCGGCGCTTCGTCGAAGGCCAGGGATGCCCCGGTGGCGATCGCCGCATAGTCGAACTCCAGGGTTTGCCCATCCACGATCAAATGGCGATTTTCCGGGTCGAAGTGGGTGATGTGTCCGCAGATCAAGTCCAAACCGTGCCGCCGCGCCAGGGGTTCGAGCTCCAGTTGGATGTGCTCCAAAGGGTTCAGATTCAACCCGACCCGAATTAATCCGGGGACGAACGTGAACTCCGGCTTGTCGGAAATTAATGTCACCTTATGCTCGGCGGGCAAGTGGTGCCGCAGTTCGTAGGCCGTCGGCAATCCCCCGAGTCCCGCTCCAATCACAACTACATGAGCCATTTATCTGAAATCCTCCAGGAATAATTCCGCCCGATGCCTTGCCACATCGATGTTTGAGCCGACATCGGGCGAACGTCTTGCAACTATACAACTAATTAGTTATAAACTAATGGTACTTTGGTACCGCCCTCCCCGTCAACCCCAAATAAAAAAAAATTTAATCCTTGACTAAATTACTATCTAGTTATTAAGATAAGTAAAGCAGCCCACAGGAGTATTCGATGTATCACTTCAGCCAAATTCTGGACACCCCCTTCGAGCAAGCGATCGCCCAGGTGACGGAAGCCCTGAAACAAGAGGGTTTCGGCGTCCTGACCGAGATCGACGTCAAAGCCACCTTCAAGCGGAAGCTCGACGCCGACTTCCACCCCTACCTGATTTTGGGTGCCTGCCACGCCCAGATCGCCTACCGGATGCTCAACGCCGACGACAAGGCGGGGGTGTTCTACCCCTGCAACGTGGTGGTCCAGGAACATCCCGACGGTCGGGTAGAAGTGTCCGCGATCGATCCGGCGGTCATGTTCCAGGCCGTCGATTCCCCGGCGGCAAAAGAAATTACCGACGATGCCCGCCAGTTGATGCAGGCGGTGATGAACCGTCTGGGCGCGGCGACTCCCGTCGCTTGAGGGAGAGGGAATAGGCAATAGGCAACAGGCAACAGGAGAGTCAATTTGTTGTCGGTTTCACGCCCTGCTGATCCACTTTCAATTTGTACACAACCCATCGATATAAGGAGAAAACACCATGTTTAACAATGTCGGAATGCTCGATCGCGTGCTGCGTCTGGCCTTCGCCGGAGCCCTGCTGTACCTTGGTCTGGTCGTTTACGGCGGCACCGCCCTCGGCACCGGACTCGCCGTGGTGTCGGCCGTCCCGGCTCTGACCGCAGTTTTCGGGTCCTGTATGCTTTACGGCCTGCTGGGTATTAACACCCGCGCCCCGGAAAATCAGTAGATGTTTATTTGGTATTTAGGAGGTAAAAACGATGGATAACACCCTTCCCATAGATAATAGCCCGTCGATGTCCCGGCGGCAGTTGCTCAACTTCCTCACGGGAGCCGCTGTCGCCACCACCGCCGGAGTGGTTTTGTATCCCGCCGCCAAATATGTGACCCCGGTCAAAGAAGGCGCGGATGACGGGTCGATTATCGCCAAAGACAAGCTGGGAAATCCCATTCCCGCCAGCCAGATTTTGGCTGAACCCCCCGGAACCCGGGCGCTGATCGCGGGATTGGCCGGAGAGCCGACCTACCTGACGCTGCTCGAAGGTGGGAATCTGGACAGCCGGGGAATTGTGAATAACTGCACCCACTTGGGCTGCACCTTCCCCTGGAACGGCAACGACGGGCAGTTTCAATGTCCCTGCCACGGTTCCCGGTTCGCCCCGGACGGCTCCGTGGAGCGGGGGCCGGCCAACCGTCCCCTGAAACTGGTGCAGGTCGCGGTTCTCGGCGATCGCATCTGGATTTCGCCCTGGCAGGGGGTCGATCCGCGCACGGGGGAAACGCCGTGGTGGACGTAACTGCTTCTACAACGAGGGCGACCGATATTTCGCCGCAGGAGTTCCTGGAACTCTCTCCCAAGCCCCTGTTGATCGACGTCCGGTCTGAGTTGGAATATTCTTTCGGCCACGCCGCCGGGGCGGTGAACCTCAGCCTCCCGCGCATCATGATGGGCCAAGTGTCCTTCCTGCGTCGGTGGGTACTTCCGGAGTGGTTTCGGGAACTGCCCCGCGAGCGCGCGATCGCCCTGATCTGCCTGACCGCCCACCGCAGTCCGATGGCCGCGACCCAACTGGTGGCTCAAGGCTATCATACCGTCTATAACGTCACCGGCGGAATGCGGGAGTGGTGGAAATTATCTCTTCCAACCCATTCACCGTCATAGCACTCATACCATTGCTCGAAATATTAATCCGTAGGGATAATTCATGAATTATCCCTACTACAAGAACTCTAGAGTTTGGGACATTAAATAAAATGTGGAAATTCTTATTGCTACTCAAGCAGAACCTAATTTGGTCGGTTCCCTCATTTATGATTGCGGGGATTATCTTTGGCAGTATTTTCGACCCGTCATTTTTGAAGGCGACGATCATTCCCCTCACCTTCTTGATGGTTTATCCCATGATGATCAACCTGCAAATTTCCAAAGTCTTCGGGGGTGGAGATTTGAAGTTGCAGGGGATCACTCAGTTGATTAACTTTGCGGTCGTTCCCTTTTTTGCCTTCGGGGTTGGGAAGTTGTTTTTTAACGATCAACCGTTAATTTTGTTGGGATTATTGCTGACTTCCCTACTCCCCACCAGCGGGATGACGATTTCTTGGACGGGATTCGCCAAAGGAAATCTCAATGCCGCCATTAAGATGACGGTCATCGGTTTGATCGCCGGGTCTTTGGCGACTCCCCTCTACGCCAAATATTTGATGGGTGCGGTGGTCGAAATTCCCCTGATCGATGTCTTCAAACAAATCGTGATTATCGTCTTTTTGCCGATGATCCTGGGATTTGTCACCAAGCAAATTCTGATCAAAACCGTCGGGGAAAGCAAGTACAACAAGAATCTGAAACAAAAGTTCCCGGTTTTCTCCACCGTCGGCGTTTTGGGTATCGTGTTCGTGGCGATGGCACTGAAATCGAAATCAATCATCGAAAATCCGGTGGCGATTTTATCTTTCTTCGTGCCGCTGATTATTATTTATGGGTTTAACTTCGCGCTGAGTACGTTTGTCGGTAAAGCGTTATTTAATCGGGAAGATGCGATCGCGCTGGTTTACGGGACGGTGATGCGGAATCTGTCTATCGCATTGGCGATCGCCATGACGGTTTTCGGAGAAGCCGGATCGGACATTGCCCTGATTATCGCGATGGGATATATCATCCAAGTGCAGTCCGCCGCCTGGTATGTGAAACTGACGGATAAGATTTTCGGACCCGCACCGGTGGCGGCGACGGAATGATTTAGTATTCTAAAAATCGGTCTAAACTTCCACCCCCTGCGTCCTCGGACATGAAAGCAGGGGGATTTTTTTGAGGTCAGGGCGCAAGGCTTGCGCCCCTACAGCCACCACATATTTTGGGTGTTAATTATCAGGATTTGATATTAATAAAAAACTCGATCAATCAACTGAGAGACAGTTTGATTCAAGCGATCGATAATGGCGATATCTTCTCGATTGAAACTGGTGCGCCAGCGTTCCGGCGCGGTGGGGTGGGTTTCCGGATGATAGGGGGGAAAATTGCCGGGTTGGGTTTTATTGATCAGGTGCATCACCCCCAGCAATTCCCCCGAAGCTTTGCGGACGGGAATGGTTAGGGTGCTACAGGTGCGGTAAAAAACGCGATCGTCGAGGGCTTTGATCGCTTCGACTTGGGGATGGGAACTTTTATAAAAATCGAACGGAATGGCAATCATTTCGCCCGATTCGGCGACCTGTCCCATCAAGCCTTGACCGATCGCAACTCGGACGGTTTTCTGTTTGTCGTTGACGACAACTTTCGTCCGCACCTCCTCCTTTTCTCGGTCAATTAACCAAAAGCTGGCGCGATCGCAATTGACCAGTTTCTGGGCGACTTCGCCGACTTTACGGAAAAAATTATCCGGCGTCAGGCGCTTGTTTTCCAGGGAGTGCAGCAGCGTTTCGACGGTTTCCGGGGGACGGTTCAGGTGTTCCTGATAGGATCGGAGGAGAAAAATCGACATCAAGTCCGGGTTGAGTACGTTCATATCGTGAAAGTGCTGCGCCAGCCGGCTACCCAACCACAGCCCCCAATTTTGGCGCATCCATTCCCCCAGGGTGAAGTGATAATCGAAGAGATTGTTAGCCGCTTTCAGTTCGGTTTTTACGGTGTCGGAGAGGGCTTTATCCAATTCGGCGATCGCATCTTCTATGTCGATGGGAATATAGATTCCGGTGGAGGAATAGGGGTCGCGGGTCGGTGTCAGCGTATATTGTTTGTAGGGCATAGGTGTTGTCAGAGCGTTCCACCCTCCCATCGTGGCGCGGATCGATCGCCGGAGTCAAGGGTAGAATCCCCCAGTTTGACACCCAAATATTTTTGGTGTCATGCTAAAAAAATTGTAGAGTCTTAATTGCCAATTTTTCTATGCCGATCTGGCAAGCCGATTTTTACCGCCGTCCCCTGAAAGACGAAACCGGACAGCCGCTGTGGGAACTGCTGCTGTGCGACGAAACTCGCGATTTCGAGTTTGTGGCGACCTGTCCCCAGTCCCGGGCGAATGCCGATTGGTTGGCGGGTCAGTTGCGACAAGCCGCTGGGGATGGAAAACCGGATGGGATTTGGGTGTTTCGCCCCCAATGTCTGAGTCTGCTGGAGGTGGCCGGGGAACGGTCGGGGATCGCCGTGGAGGCGACTCGCCGGACGCCGGCGTTGAAGCGGTGGTTGCGGGAACGGGCGGACATTTATCCCCAAATGGCGGGGTATACCGGGGAAGCTACCGATCCGGCGGCGATCGAAAAGCCGCCCCCCACCCCCCTGCCCGAGGATCTGTGGGGCGATCGCTGGCGGTTCGCGACGCTTCCGGCGGGGGAAATTGAGGAGGTATTCGGCGATCGCCCGATGCCGTTTTTGGAGATGCCGCCGTCCCTGATCCCCCTCAATTTGGGACTGGCTTCGACGGTTCCGATTTCCGGTGTCGTCATTGACGGGGGACGCCAGTCGATGCAGTTGGCGACGTGGTTGGCGGAGGCGAAACCCGTCGGACTCAATTACGTTCCCGGGCCGCCGGACGGGTTGATTTTGGAGGCGGGATTGTGCGATCGCTGGGTCGTCGCCACGTTTGAAGATGAGGAAGTCGCGGCGGCGGCGCGGATGTTTGAAACCCGAAAACAGTTGGCGAAAGGCTTGCATTTTCTGCTGGTTCGCCCGGACGATTCGGGTATGACTTACACCGGGTTTTGGTTGCTGGGGGGAGAGTAGGAAGGAGGATTGCCCGAAATGAAAATTTTGATATCCGGAATCAAGATACTTTCAACGCTATTAATTACGGGGGCGATCGCCCTGGAGGTGTGGGAATTGACCGTCGCTTCCCTTCCGCCGGTGTTTGACTGGGTTATTTTTATCGCCCGATTTGCCCTGATTAGTCATTTGGTAGAAGCGATCGCAGCCGTATTTTTTGCCCGCCGACGGGGGGGAAATCTCCTCAAAGCCGGGATTTATACCCTGTTTGTCGGCACGGTGGGTTTGCTGGAAATTATCGGGGGCGATCGCGATGGTTTATTGTCTTCTGAACCTTGATGAAAATTACTGATTTTTCAATTGTTCTAATACCTCATCGGTAAACGGACTTTCACCCTTTTTAAGAGTATCGATCCAAGCTTTTCGTTTTGCCTTTTCATTTTCATCACCCATCCATTCCTCCCATTCACTGTACGCCATCTCCAAATCCTCAATCGCCCCATCAAAATCACCCGTCAAAGCCATCGCCAAACCCCGAATCTCACGAATCCGCCCATTTTTCGGTTCGATTTCGACCGCTTTATCGCAGGCGAACATCACCTTCTCAGCTTGTCGATTCAGCCCGCCGTACCGACAGAGCACATTCCAAGACCAAGCCGAAATTTTGACATCAGCATCTAATTTTTGAGCATCCTTAAATTTTGCGATCGCCTCATCGATTTTACCCGCTTCTGCCAAATCTCTCCCCTCGAAAATTGAAGCGATCGCACGGGCTTTATTATCAGGATCAAACTTTAAATCTGAATCCAATTTTACAGCGTTCTGAAAAGCCAAAATGGCTCGATTAACTCTCTCCTCATCCCGAGCCAAAAACTCTCCTCTTTTGACCAAAATCTGAGCCGAACTTGAACGAAAGTTCGGGTCGAGCTTGACAGCCTGTTGAAAGCGAGAAACCGCCTCATCAATTTGAGCCTCCGCTGCCAACTGTTCGCCTTGCAAAAACCGAGCCGTTGCCGAAGCGTCCACCCCACAGTAACGGCGTTCCTCATCGGTGACATTGGGGTTATTTTTCAAGTAGTCCCCTACCACCTGACACGCTTGCGCCATCAGGTCATCTAAATCGACTGTCCACAACTTCACCGTGTTGTCTGCACTGGCCGAAGCGATGGTTTCCCCGTCCGGGCTGAAGGCCACGCCGTTGACATAATCCCGATGCCCATCGAGGGTTTGGAGGAGGGTGCCGTCGCGCTTCCACAATTTCACCGTGTTGTCATTACTGGCCGAAGCGATGGTTTTCCCGTCCGGGCTGAAGGCCACGCCGTTGACCAGACTCCGATGCCCCTCGATACGATTGTATTCTCGGGAACCATCCAGGACTGCATGAAGGATTGAGATCACTTTCCCCCGGGTATCGTCTTTTGACCACAAGGAAACTGGTAATTTTTTCAAGTTGTGGCTGGCTTGCAGTGCGGTGACAATTGAACTGAGTTCCTGGCCTCCGGAGAGGTGCAATTCCTTTGCTCCAGCACTGGTGAGGCGAATTTCAGCTAAGTTGAGATTGGTGTAGGTTCGTCTCAAATAAAAAGCCGCCATCCCGAAAGACAAACCCAAGATTCCGATCGCAATCCAAGACAGCAGAGAAGCCCGTCTTTTTGCTTTCGTTAAAATTTCCTTTGCTTCCTGTTCCGCCGCCAATTTCGTTTCCAACGCCGCCTGAATTTCCTGTTTGTCGAGTTGTTCGCTCGCCGCCAAAAACTGATAATCTTTGTCGCTCAAACTTTTTCCTCTCGCCCAGGCTTTCGCCTCAGTTAACGCCTCCCCCTTCAACAATCGTGACTCATCCTGACGCCCGGACTTCTCCCAAGCCTCGAAAGCTTCGGCATAGGGTCGCAGTTGGGCGAGTTCCTGCGTCACCCAATCTTGATTAAAAATTCCTTTGTAAGTGGGGTTTGCAACTTTCAATTGACCGCCAGTTTTTACGACCAATCCACTCAAGCGCAGTTCCATTTGTTCGGGACTATCATCGGCGGCAATCCCTCCGTCGATCGCATTCAAGACCCGCTGATACAGTCCCAGCAGCCGACCGGCTCGTTGGGGATTGCGGAGGAGGCGATCGCGGATCGTTTTGAAGTGTTCCGGTTCGTCGTTCGCCTCCCAATTTTTGATGATTTGTTGGGAAATAATATCGGCAACAACCTGAGCTTCTTCCCCGGCAATAATTTGGCCGGAATATTCTAAAATTAATCGGCAAATTTTTTGAGTCAAAAACGGCTGTCCGTTCGTCCAATTTAGGATTTCAGTTAAGACCGCTTCCGGGTTTTCACAGCGGGATTCCAACCCTCGGGCGAGGGGCAACGCCGCGGGCATCCGGAAACCGCCGAGGGCGATCGCTTTTCCGATATTGAAGGGCGTTCGAGTTTTGTCCGCGATCAAATCTGACGGAGTGGCGACACCGCAGAGAGTAAAGCTGAGGCGTTTATAATGGTGGCGATCGGCGCGTTTGTTGTAGCTGGCGCGAATCAAGGCGAAAAAGTCATCGACATCAAAATTGAGGCTGATGACACTATCAATTTCATCGATGAAAATAACGATATTATTCTCAATTTCTTTTAGCAATATATCTTCGATAAATTCGCCCAGTCGTTGTACCGGAGAAATCAACTCGCGATCGCGCCACCAAGCCGCCAGTTTTGCCCGTTTGCCGAGGGAAGTCGAGAGGGTACTGGCGACGGTTCTTATCATCCCCAAATACCACTGATCGGGGGTGATATTGTGACTGCCAATTTGGGTAATATCGATCGCGACACAAGCCACACCCTCAGCTTGCAATCGCCGCATCGTCTGCACCCGCAAGCTGGATTTTCCCATCTGGCGTGAGTTGAGGACGTAGCAGAATTCCCCCCGTTTGAGGGCATCATATAACTCGTCGTCGGCTTCGCGTTTGACGTAGGTGGGGGCATCGGCGGGGAGGCTTCCACCCACTTGATAAATCGGGTTTTGATGATTCATAGTGATTCGAGAAAGTAATTTTTGATAATATTTGTTTTTCCTCCCCTCGCCCAAGATTGGGAGAGGGGCCGGGGGTGAGGGCTGAATTCTTCTCCCCTCGCCCAAGATTGGGAGAGGGGCCGGGGGTGAGGGCTGAATTCTTCTCCCCTCGCCCAAAATTGGGAGAGGGGCCGGGGGTGAGGGCTGAGTTTTCCTCCCCTCGCCCAAGATTGGGAGAGGAGCCGGGGGTGAGGGAAAACTAAAGGCGATCGCGGAAATAAAGCCGATACAAATCCGATCGCACCCCGGCATCATTTCCGCACAGCGTCACCAGCCCCAAACTGTGCAGCTTAAATGCCACTATCGACTCCAACCGCACGGGTTCGTCACTGTTGACAACCTGTTCCATCGCCGCCGCCAACTCGGGATATTGTTGCAACTTCCACAGGTGTCCCCGCAGGTGATCGCCGTAATATCCGGCTTCCGTGGGGGCGGTTTTTAAAAATTCTGAAATCGTCGTATCTTGACGGGAAATATAGTAGAGTGCCACCCGAATTAAATAGGGATGTCCGCCGACAATTTGCATCAGAGATTCCAATTCGTCGGCGGTGAATTTCAATCCGTGCAATTCGACCAATTCTTGTACCTGTTCCGTGGTCAATTCCGATAATTCAATGGGCAGTCCCACATTGAAGGGCGATTGGTTGATATCCATCGGCACATAAACTTCCGTGGAATGCACGACCACGAGGCGCAATTTTTTCCAAATGTCGTTATTTTTGGCTTGTTCATGCCACGCCCGCAACAGTCCCAAAAAGTCTCCCGCAATTTCCGGGTGTTCAAAGACGCGATCGACTTCATCGAGTCCCAAAACGAGCGGACTGTCGATATTTTCGAGCAGATATTCCTCAAAGTAAACCGTACTGTTATCTTTGCTGCCGAAAATTTCATCCCAGTAGTCATTCAACTGATTGGGGAGGCGCAACCTCCGCCCCACGCTGGCGCAAAACCAGCGCAAAAATTTGTCCAAATCCGCAAAAATTTTCCCGTCTGCCAACTGAAAGCTGAGGGGGACGGAACAATATCCGTGTTTCTTTTGGGCGTGGTGCAAAACTCGCGCCATCAGAGAGGTTTTTCCCATCTGGCGGGGGGCTTTGATCCGAATGAGTGCCCCCGATTGGAGGATGGTTTCATAACATCGAGATTCGGCGGGGGGACGTTCTACATAAAAGATAGAAGCGACATCCATTTGCCCTTCCGGAAGTTCGGGCACCGCCGCCGGTTGGGGACGGGATGTGCGATCGCCCCAGGCTTTAGGTTGGGAAATATTGGACGCTTCCGGAACCTTTCCGGTTTGAATTAAATTGATGACTTCTCCGATCAGTTTGGGCGTGTCCGCGTCCGAATTCCACTCCCGCTGATGAATCCGATCCAAATAACCCCGCAGGTTGTAGTTGAGGGGAGAAGTCAAGGGAAATTGGACGCGAATGGGTAGGATGATCGGTTTTCCGTCGCGTTTTTCTTGCAGTTTTTTGACCTGCCGCACTTCCTCCGTCACCATTTCGCTGGTCGCCGATCGCTCCGATAATAGCAATAGTAAATAATCGCATTGTTGCAATTCGGTTTCGATCCGGTACGGCCAATCTTCCCCCAATTTTAGGCTGGCGCCGGCCATAAATGCGGCCTGTCCCGCCTCCGACAAGGCTTCAAAGAATTTTTGGGCGAGGGAGGTGTCGGGATCTTTGGCGGAATAGGAAATAAAAACCCGTTTCCGGGAGCGATCGCGGGTCAGGGAAGAGGCGATATGGTAGAGGGGGACGGGTTCGGAAATGCCTTTGAGTTTTCGCAGTCCGATATAGGTGGGTTTGGGGGTGAGGCTATTTTTGACGACCTCGTAAACGGTGGCGGAAAGGCAGACTCCTCCCGGGGGTGCGAGGGATTGCAGTCGGGCAGCGATGTTGACCCCATTTCCCATCACGTCCCGGCCGTCATCAACTAAGTAAATATCCCCCAGGTGGATTCCGATGCGGTGAACTAAAATATCCCGTTCGGGGAGGTCGGCGGCGGTTTTGGCGATCGCGGTTTGGATCTCCGTCGCACAGGTAACGGCCTGTTCGGCACGGTTGAAGTACATCAGCAATCCGTCCCCCAGGGATTTGATCGTTTTTCCCTCGTGATGCTGACAGGATCGCCGCATCATTCTGAAGTCCCGGTCTAGCAAACCGAGGGTATGTTTCTCATCGGCCGCCATTTTGGGGGTAAACGACTCAACATCCGTAAAGACGATCGCCGCTAAGGTACTTTCACTGCTGGCATTGTCTGGTTGTTCCATTGGTGATCGGGCCCCATATAACATCCAGTATAGCCCTCAGTGTACAGAATCCGAACAATTATTGATCGAATCAACAATCTCGAATCATTTTTGTGAAATCTAAATCTCCAACACTTCCCACTTTTCCCGCCATGGACAATAGGTCGAATCGTTCCGATCGCCACCAGCCTCGAACGCGATGGGAGAAGTTCACATTGACAAACACTCGAATTTTCCCGCCCATTCTACCGCCGGCCTCCCATTCCCATCTGGAAGCGCTATTCCGAACCGCGAAAATGTTACTATCAACAGTTCAGAATCGAATGTAGAGCAGAGATTACACCCCACCAGATGCAGAAAACACACCCGATGCGATCGCCCTCTCCGGGATGGCATCGCCGCCGCCGAATTCCCGCAATCGCCCGATTTCTGGCTTTATTTTGTTTGGTCGCCTTCGTTGCGATCGCCTGCGGAACCGGACCCGAGGGCCAAACCCCCGCCACTTCGGACACCGATCGCATTGTCGTCGGGACGACCCAGAACCTCCGCACCCTCGACCCGGCGGACGCCTACGAGGTGATCTCCGGAACCCTCCTCTACAACCTCGGCGATCGCCTCTACGCCTACAAACTGGGCACCACGGAACTCCAACCGGAACTGGCGACGGATTTTCCCACCGTCGGCGACGACAACCTCACCTATACCATCCCGCTGCGGGAAGGGGTGGTGTTCCACGACGGGACCCCCTTCGACGCCGAGGCGATGAAATTTTCCCTGGACCGGTTCATCCAAAAAGGCGGGCCCCCCTCGTCCCTGCTGGCGGACACCATAGACACAATTGAGGCGACGGGGGAATACGAACTCACCATCACCCTCAAACGGCCCTTCGCGGCGTTTCCGTCCCTGCTGGCCTTTTCGGGCACCTGTGCGGTGTCTCCCGCCGCCTACGCCATCGACGGACCCTTCCAACCCGATATGTTTGTGGGCACCGGACCCTATGTGTTGGCGGAATACGGCGTGGACGTGATTCGCCTTGACCCGTTCGAGAATTATTGGGGGGAAAAACCCGCCAACGAGGGGATCGATTTGCAGCGATTTACCAGTTCCGCCAACCTGTTCAATTCGTTTCGCAGCAATGCGGTGGATGTGGCTTACGTTTCCTTGGAACCCGACCAGATCGCGAGTTTATTGGAAGGGGCCGAAGCGGGGAACTGGCAAGCGATCGCGGCGGACGGAAATACGGTCAATTATATGGTGTTGAACGTCAATTCCGAACCCCTGAATCAACCGGAAGTCCGGCGGGCGATCGCGGCTTTGATCGACCGCAATTTAATCAATAATCGCATCTTGCGGGGACAGGCCGAACCCCTCTACAGCCTCATCCCTACCACCTTTGAAAGTTACAGCCCCGTCTTCCAACAAACCTACGGCGACGGCAATTTTGACCAAGCCAAACAACTCCTCGCCGAGGCCGGATATACCCCGGAAAATCCCGCCGTGGTGGAACTGTGGTACGGCGCCAATTCCAACAAGCGAGCCTCACTGGCGGCGACGCTGAAAGCCCTGGCCCAGGAAAATTTGGGCGGCGCGTTGCAACTCGAACCCAAGAGCGTGGAAACCACCACCGCCTATCAAAATTTGGACAAGGGAATTTATCCGACGTTCATGTTGGATTGGTACGCCGATTTCTTGGATGCGGACAATTACATCCAGCCCTTTTTGGGCTGCGCGAAAGGTTCGGAAGAAACGGGATGTGAAGAGGGGGCGAGTCAATATCAGGGATCGTTTTATTATAGCGATCGCGTCAACGAATTGATCGACCAGCAGCGGACTGAACAAGACCCCCAAAAGCGTCGGGCGATCTTTTTGGAAATTCAAGAAAGCCTCGCCAGCGACGTTCCTTTCATCCCCCTCTGGCAAGATAAAACCTACATCTTCGCCCAAAATAATATCGGGGGAATCCGCCTGCAAGTTAACCAGCAGTTTCCGTTCTGGCCCCTGGAGAAAGTAAATCCGGAGTAAATCGGATCTTTTTTTGACCCTACGGTATCGAATCGGTAGCACAGGCATCCTGCCTGTGCGACTTGATGGTTGTTTAATTCAAAATATTGTTGGTTTCGATGAATTGTTTCAATTCTGACGCCATTTTTTTGGACTCGACGCGATCGGGGTGTCCGTTTTGCGCTTCAAAAGAATAGTTGTAAAACCAGGTGTTGTAACCCTCCTGTTTGAGTTCGTTCGCCACTTCTTCCGCGTATTTGTCCGCATTTCTCGCCCATATGGGAGCCGGGGCAAAAATGAACGGGCGGTTTTTGTCATTTCCATATTTTTCGTAAATATCGCGGGCGATCGCTTTGTAGGCATTTTTCCACGTCGGCACGTCGTCCAAACCGTTGCCATATTCGTCGTTGACACCCATCGCCATAATCACCAAATCGGGGGTGTAGCGGCCGAAATCCCAGTCCGTCCGAGAAAAGCCGCCCTCCGACGAAGGGCTCAGTTTGTCGTAGGTGGCATCGAGTCCCGTATTGCCGCTCTCAAAATAGCCGGTTCCGCTCCGCACAGCCAAACCGGCGATGCCGTTATTGTGAATGTCCGCATTCAAATCTCTCGCCAACGTATTGGCGAAACTCAAATAGGCATTGTTATCGCCACAATCGCCGTCGCCTTCGGCACAACCTGCACTGGCCCCTTCGGTGACGGAATCGCCGAACACTTCTATTTTTAAAGCCGGTTTCTCGCCGGCGAGAATGCCTTTTTCTTCGTCGAGTACCAACCCGTGAAACACCAAACCCCGGTTGCCATTTCCCGGCCCTTCCAGTTTGATAATTTCCAAGGTGTGCGTGCCGTCGGAGAGTCCGGTGGCGATGGTTATTTCTTGTTTTGAGGCATTTTTATCGACTTCTTTGATAATCAGATCGCCGCCGTCGATGATAAATCCGACTTTCGTATCGTTGTTGGAGTTGTCGGAAAATTTGGCTTTCAGGCTGGTGCCTTTAAATTTGACGTTGATGATCGAACCCCCGTAGAAAATGACGGGGTTGGCACTGTCGCTAAAATCGATTCTGCCGGAATATTTGTAGCGAGAATCGGAGGGGTCGGTTTCGTCTCCGACTGCCGATAAAAAGGCGGCTAAATTCGTTTGCATTTTGCCGTCGGCTGCGCCGCAACCCAAGAGCCAGGAGCAAGCCACCGTCAGACTTGCAAATCGAATCATTTTTTTCAAGGTTGTCGAGATCCAAATCGATGCGATCGCCCGATCGCTTCCAGAAACGCCTTTCGAGGGAATGGGGGGGCGATTCAGTAAACCAGCGGAATCAGTTTTTTGACCCGCCGTTTGTACTCCGAATATTCGGGATATTTGTCGATCAGCCATTGTTCCTCCCGCCGAGATTTGATGTCCAAAAATAAAAACAGAATCGCAGTTATTGCCAAATGGGAGAGGCTGAGAAAAAAGAGCGTCCAGCCGAAGGTGACAAAGATTAAGCCGCTGTAAAGGGGGTGGCGGACGACGTTGTAGACGCCAGATTGAATCAAATTTCCGGTGTCTTTGGGGTAGGGGAGCGGGGTGAGGTTTTCGCCCAAATCCATCAGTCCCTTGACCATGAGAAAGACGGCGATCGCGTCAAATAGAATGGAAATTCCCCAGATTAAATACATCCACGGGGACGATTTCAGGGCCACCAATCCGGGGATCGGATAGACGGGAAGCAGGACGAATCCGACCAGCAGGAGTCCCTGGATCGCCACCAAATACTCCCCCCGCTTTCCGGTTTTCAAACCCTCCCAGGTCAGTCCCCAATCTTTGAAAATTTCGTTCATGATTCCAACAGTTTTTCATCCAATTCTCGGAGGCGATCGAGGGCAATTTTGGCAGCTTCCGATACCTGCGGGTGGCCGTCTTTCGCCAGGTATTTGAGGGCCGCCGCACTCTTGGAAGTCGGGAGATTTCCGAGGGCTTCCGCGAGTCGCTGCCGTACCAGCCAATCCTCCGACTGGGCGAAATCCAAGATCCGGTCGATCGCCTCGAGATCGCGAATTTCTCCCAACGCCGCGATCGCAGCCTGTTGGAGGATCACCTCGTCGCTGTTGAGGGCCGAAATCAGCACCTCGTGGGCGCGGAGATCTTTCAAATTGCCCAGAGACACCGCCGCGCTGAAGCGCACCAGCCAATCGGTATCCTCGTAAAACGCCCGCATCAGGGGTTCGACGGCGCGGCGATCGCCCAGGTAGCCCAGGGCCCCGGCCGCGTCGGCGCGGATGCCGTAGTCCGGATCGCTTTCGAGCAATTTTACCAAAATCCCGTAACATTCGGCAGTGGGTTTGATTCCCAGGGCGAAAACCGCCATCGAGCGGATTTGCAAACTCTGGTCGTCGAGGACTTTTTTGATCAGGGGGACTGCATCTTCCGGGGAGACCTGCCGCAGGGATGCCAGGGCCAACATCCGATCACGGGTATTTTGACTCTCCAATTGGGCGGCAATTCGGTCGAGGGGAAAGGTCGCGCTCATCTCAACTTATTAAAACTTTACATTTTGAATTCCCCCACATTATAGAGAAAATCAAAAAATTGGGTCATTCCCTTCACCCCCCAGTGTTAGGATTACCATACAGGAAAAATAGCAAACGGTTCTCGGGTGCGACCCGCACCGGCCAACGCCTCCATCGGTTATGCCCTACTCAGCGCCCCACTACTCCTCCGCCCTCGAACAGGCGGTCGATCGCTACCCCCTCACCGTGACGCCGGACACCTCCCTGGCCGACGCGATCGCCCTGATGGGTCAGTTGCTCAACCGCTCCGCGATGCCCCAAAACACAACGGACGACCCCGGAACCTCGGAGGGGGCGACGGCAGGGGTGCGGCCGGCCGAAGGGCTGCGGGCCACCTGCGTGCTGGTAGTGGACAAGTCGGCCCCCGGCGGCCCGGACATTCTGTCTCCCCCGCCGGAGGGGGCGAACCTGTTGGGCATCTTCACCGAGCGGGATCTGGTGCAACTGATCGCCACGGGCATTTTGGACAACCCCCGGGAGGCCCCCCTGCACAAAATCCGCATCGGGGAAGTCATGTCCGAGGCCGTCCACCAACTGACCGAATCCCAAGATCAGGATATTTTTACCGCCCTGTCGATGTTCCGCCAGCACCAGATCCTGCACCTCCCCGTCCTCAACCGCGACGGCCATTTGGTGGGGGCGATCACGCCGGAGCGAATTCGGCAAGTCCTGCAACCCTCCAACATCCTGAGAACCCGGCGGGTAGCCGACGAGATGATCGCCGACGTACTCAGGGCGCCGGCCAACACCTCCGCCCTGAATTTGGCCCAGCGGATGGCGACCCACCAGACGAGCTGCGTGGTCATCCACGAGGCGTCCCGGAAAAAGAAAGTGAAGCCCCTGGGGATCGTCTCGGCCCAGGATATCCTCCTGGCTCAGTTTTTGGAGTTAGACCTCAGCCGCACCCCGGCGGCGACGATCATGGGGAAACCCCGCTTTTCCCTGACGGCCCAGGATTCCCTGTGGGTGGCGCACCAGGAGATGCAGGCCCGCCAGGTGCAGCGGCTGCTGGTGTGCGGCGAGGGGGGGGAACTGCGGGGGATCGTCACCCAGATGAGCCTGCTGCGGATGCTCGACCCCACGGAGATGTACCGGGTGGTGAAACAACTGCAGCAGTCCGTCTACCAGCTCCAGGCGGAGAAGATGGAACTGCTCAGGAGCCGCAACGTGCAGTTGGAGAAGCAGGTGGCCGAACGGACGGCCCAACTGCACGAACAGTTGCAGCGGGAGCGGCTGCTGGCCAAAATTTCCCTGCAGATCCACCAATCCCTGAATTTGGAAGACATTCTGAATACCACCGTGGCCGAGGTGCGATCGCTCCTGGAGGCAGACCGCGTCGTGATTTACCACGTCGTCAACGGCGAAACCGGACAACTGGTGGCCGAGTCGGCCGCTTCCGGATGCGGTTCCCTCTCGCACCCCCAGCTCACCCAAACCGCGATCGCCCACTACCTGCAGGCCTTCGAGCGGGACTACATCTACACCGTCCCGGACATCCGCGCCGGCGACCTGCCCCCGGCGGAACGGGTGCGCCTGCACCAAGAACAGATCGAATCCTATTTAGGAGTCCCCATCCTCCAGGACGGGCAACTGTGGGGCGTGATCGAGGTGCAGCAGTGTCACAAATCCCGCCACTGGCTGCCCGCCGAAACCAACCTCCTGCAACAACTGGCGACCCAACTGGCGATCGCCATCTACCAAGCCCAACTCTACCACCAAGTTCAAGCCCTCAACACCGACTTGGAAAAACAGGTGCTCGACCGCACCGCCGAACTGCAACACAAAGTCCAAGAACTCCAGCAGTTGAACATCCTCAAAGACGACTTTCTCAGCACCGTCTCCCACGAACTGCGGACGCCTTTGGCCAACATGAAGATGGCGATCCATATGCTGAAATTGGCACCGACGCCGGAGCGGGGCGAGCGGTATCTCAGCATTTTGGAGGCGGAATGTTCCCGGGAAACCAACCTGATCAACGACCTGTTGGACTTGCAAAAATTGGAGGCCTCCACCGCCCCCATCAGCCTGGAAGTATTGAACCTTTCCAACTGGATTCCCCGCATCACCCAACCCTTCTATTCCCGAGCTCAGGAACGCCAGCAGGTGTTGAGCGTGGACTGTCCCCCCGACTTGCCGCCCGTCCGCACCAACACCGGCAACCTGGAGCGGATCATCGCCGAATTGTTGAACAATGCCTGCAAGTACACCCCCGACGGCGGGGAAATTCACCTGGGAGTTGAACGCGGCGCCGGCGGGATTTCCGAAGCGCCTCAAAAGACCGCCCGCTCCGGCGATCGCCTGCGGTTTAAAATTGCCAACCAGGCCGAAATCCCGGAAAAAGAACTGCCCCGCATTTTTGACAAGTTCTACCGGGTGCAAAACGCCGACCCCTGGAAGCAGGGGGGGACCGGTTTGGGATTGGCGCTGGTGGAAAAATTGGTCGAACAACTCGACGGCAAAATTCGGGTGACGAGTCAGGACTGCTGGACGACATTTACCGTCGATTTTCCGGTTTAATCTCGATGGGAAGATTGCATATAATTGGGTTGACTGGAAACCGAACGACTGTCTTTTATTCTGGAATGCCAAGATGACGAAAGCCAAAACCGAAAAACCGAGCGAAACCCCCGCCACCTCCCAGCCCACCCGTACCCCGCCCTGGGGCCACGTCACGGTTTTGGAGGAGGGCGATCGCTACCGGATCAATCGGATCGTGATCAATCCGGGCTACCACATCAGCACCCAAATGCACTACCACCGCAGCGAACACTGGATCGTTGTGGCGGGGACGGCCAAGGTGGTCTGCGGCGGTCAGGACATTACCCTCACCCCCAAACAGTCCACCTACGTCCCCATGAATACCCCCCACCGGGTGGACAATCCCGGGGTGATCCCGCTGGTGATGATCGAGGTGCAGAACGGCGAATATTTGGGCGAAGACGACATCACCCGCTTTCCGGAAGAAGATCGAAAAGTTGACGACAAAAAATAAAACAATCAGATCCAATTCCGACCGCAAAAGATCTGGGGCAGGGGGGCGACCGGAGGAAAATCCTATCTGTATTCTTCCTCCCCTTGACCGTTGCCCCCTCGGCTCCCTCCGCCCCCTCCCACCCGACACTCTCTCTTGAGGGTGAGTCGTCGCATCGGTCACCGGGTTAAAATCCAAAGTTGAATCGATCGACACATCGGCGGTCGATCGCCGCGATCGCGCCCACTTTCTGAACACCATTTGGGGGAAAGACACTTGAACCGTCCGACCTCGGCCGTCACCCAACCCGATCCGGTGTCGGAAGTCGAGTTAATCCAACAGTTTTCGCGAGTGAGCCGGTGGGCTGCGATCGCGATCGCAGCGGTCGGGTTGCTGGGATGGGCGGCGAACCTGTGGACGGGAACCCCCACCCTCCCCCACTGGCTCACCATCCGGGGCTACATCGCCCTGGCTGCCATCGGGTCGGGGGTCGCCCTCGACCTGTGGCAGCGCCACCACCTGCGGGGCATCAGCCCGCCCCCCCCGATCCGGGCGTTGATTTGGGGCGGTGGCGCGACCGCCGTGCTGATCGGGGCGGTCGGCCTGCTGGATTTCTTCGCCGGCGGTGGACTCGCGGCCGTCAATTGGCCGATCGCCCCCAACACCGCCGGCGGCGCGATCACCCTCGGCGGCGGCGTGCTGCTGTCGGTGAGGGGCCGCAACGCCGCCGCCCAGTTCTGCGGCCTGCTGGCCCTGCTGATCTCAATTTTGGCCCTCGTCGGCCACCTCTACCACTTCGCCCCCTTTTACAACGTCGGCTCCCCCAACCCGATGGACATCCAGACCGCCGTCGCCCTGCTGCTGCTCTCCCTGAGCATCTTGGGTGTCCGCCCGGACCGGGGGTGGATGGCGGAAGTCAGCAGCCCCTACGCCGGGGGCATGATGATCCGACGCCTGCTGCCGGTGACGGTCGCCATCCCGATCCTGCTGGGATTGTTGATGTTGGCGATCGCAGTTTACTCCCCCGTCGGCATCGAAAACTTGACCGCCCTCCGCACCATTCTGGGCATCCTCGTCTTCGCGGCCGTCCTGTGGTGGAACGGCCGCAGTTTGAACCGCATCGACGCCTGCCGCGAAGAGGCGCAAACTTCCCTGCTGCAATCGGAACGGCGCTACCGGGCCATCTTCAACCAATCCTTTCAGTTCGTCGGGCTGCTAGACCTCGACGGCACCCTCCTGGAAGCCAACCGCACCGCCCTCGACTTCGCAGGGGTGCAGGCGAAAGATGCCATCGGCAAGCCCTTCTGGGAAGCCCCCTGGTGGCGGGGGTCGGCCGAGAACCGGGCACAACTGCGGGAGGCGATCGCCGGGGCACTGCGGGGGGAGCCAGTCCGCTACGAAGTTGACGTTCTGGGGCGGGGTGATGCGACGGCCACCATCGACTTTTCCCTGCGCCCCATTTTGGACGGCGACGGAAAAACCATTTTCCTCATCCCCGAGGGGCGGGATATCAGCGATCGCAAGCGCCTCGAAGAACAAATCCGGCAGTTCAACGCCCAACTCGAAGCCCGCATCGAGGAGCGCACCCGGCAACTGGAAACGAGCAACGACCGGTTGCGGCGGGAAATCGCCGATCGCCGGCGGGCTGAAACCGCCCTGCGGGAGTCGGAAGAACTGTTCCGCGCCACCTTTGAACAGGCGGCGGTGGGCATCGCCCACGTCGGACTTGACGGCAGTTGGCTGCGGGTGAATCAAAAATTGTGCGATATCGTCGGCTACACCCGGGAAGAATTACTGCAAAAAACCTTTCAGTCGATCACCCATCCCGAGGATCTCTCCGAGGATTTGGAACGGGTACGACAACTGATAGCCGGTCAGGTCGAGAGTTATGCGATGGAAAAGCGCTACATCCGCAAAGATGGTTCCTCCGTTTGGGTCTCCCTTGTCGGTTCCCTGCGCCGCCACCCCACCGGGGAACCCAACCACTTTATTGCCGTCGTCCGGGACATTTCCGATCTCAAACGGACCCGGGAAGAACTCGAACGGCGTCACCGGGACCTGAAAGAGTCCGAGGAAAAATTCCGGCAGTTCGCCGAACACATCCGGGAAATTTTCTTCAGTTTCACCCCCGACTACGGCCGGCTCCTCTATGTCAGCCCCGCCTACGAGGAGCTGTGGGGGCGCAGTTGCCAGAGCCTCTACGACCGCCCCGACAGTTGGTTTGAAGCCGTCCACCCCGAGGACCGCGATCGCGTCGGAACGGCTTTGGAGCGGGCGATCGCCGGGGCCCCCTTTGAAGAGGAATATCGCGTCTGCCGGCCGGACGGCTCCGAGATCTGGGTGCGCGTCCGCACCTCCTTCGTCCGCAACACGGCCGGGGAAGTCCTGCGGGTCGTCGGCGTCACCGAGGAGATCACGCAACGGAAAAACGCGGAACTCAACCTCGCCGCCCAACTCCGCCAACAGGCCGATGTCGCCCTCCTGTCCCAGAAGGCTCTCTCGGGCTTGGAGCTCTCCCAATTGTTTGACGAGACGGCCGCAGAAGTCGCCGAGAGCCTCGGCGTGGAATACAGCAAAATCCTGCAACGAATCCCCGGGGGAGACGGCCTGCTGTTGAGGGCGGGGGTGGGTTGGGCTGAAGGCTTGGTGGGGCGGGCGGTCGTCGCGGCTGACCGGGATTCCCAGGCGGGTTACACCCTCCTGAGCCGCGAACCGGTCGTCGTCGAATCGCTGGACTCGGAAACCCGGTTTTCCGGCCCGGAGCTGTTGAAAGATCACGGGGTCGTCAGCGGCATCAGCGTGGCGATCGAGGGGGCCGACGACCGTCCGTTCGGCGTTTTGGGGGTTCACACCCGCCACCGACGCCACTTCGAGCACTCCGACGTCAACTTCCTGCAGTCCGTGGCGAATTTGTTGGCGTCCGCCATCGCCCGCCGGGAGGCGGAGCGGGAACTCCGGCAACTCAACGCCCACCTTGAAGAGCGGGTGCGGGTGCGGACGCGACAACTCCAGAAGAGCAACCGGGAACTCGAATCCTTTTCCTATTCGGTTTCCCACGACCTCCGCGCCCCCCTGCGGGCGATCCAAGGCCTGACTCAGGCGCTGTGGGAGGATTACGGCAGCCAACTGGCGGACGACATGGCCCGGGAGTACACCCACCGGATCATGGCCGCGGCTACCCACATGGACACCCTGATCCAAGATCTGTTGGCCTACAGCCGCCTGGGGCGGGCCGAGATCCACCTGAACCCGGTGGCCCTCGACGGTGTGTTGGAGGAGATCCGGGACACCCTGGATTTGGAGCTGAGTGACGCGGGGGTGCAACTCAAAATTGCCCCCGATCTGCCCGTCGTCTACGGGAACTACCGCATTCTCTACCAGGCGATCGCGAATTTGGTCGCCAACGCCGCCAAGTTCGTTGCCCCCGACGTCCGGCCGACGGTTTCGATCTGGGCGACCCAAAGCGACGGCTGGGCGCGGTTGTGGGTGGGAGACAACGGCATCGGCATCGACCCCCAGTACCACGATCGCATCTTCCGGGTGTTCGAGCGCCTCCACGGCGTGGAATCCTACCCCGGCACGGGGATCGGGTTGGCGATCGTCAAACGCGGGATCGAGCGCATGGGCGGGCGCTGCGGGGTCGAGTCGCAGCCGGACGTGGGGAGTCAATTTTGGCTCGAACTGCCCACCTCCCCCCCCGGGGAGGGCGCACCGAATTCCGCCCCCGGCCCGTCGGTCTCCGCAGACCCGCTCACGGTCAAGTCTTCAAATGGTTGGGAAAAAAGCGAAAAATTTGACCAAAATATGAGATAATTTGGAGAAGTAAGGAATTGAAATTTTCATTCCGAGATGACCTGGAAAGGATGAGCTTCCCATGGGGTTCCTGATTGATTTCCGGCTAATTGTTTCCCAGTTTTTTGAGTGGAGGAGAAGTGGGAGGGGTTGATTGAATTTTCAGGGAGCGGTCGGACGACCTTTCGGTTGGATGAGAAAACGTGCTGAGGATTTCTAAGATCGAGACCGGCCAGACCACAAACAGCGCCAGTCCGGTCAGAATTGCCGTAGAGCTGGGCTTTGACCGGACCGAAAGTCTGGGTTGGTGGACGGCGATCGAGCCAATGGGATATCACATCGTAAGCTAGAAGCAGCCACAGCCATGTCCCACTCCACTTTAAAATCCCCACACCTCGAAAGGAGATTGATACCCGTGTCGGAACGGAACCCGTCGGAAATTTTGCTGATCGAAGATGACTCCAACGACGTCTTTTTGATTCGGCGCGCCTTCGGGCGGATCGATGCCAAGTTGCCCCTGCGGGTGCTCGAAGATGGAGAGGTCGCGATCGCCCATCTGAACCAATTGATCGCCGAGGGGAACCGCGAACAGCACCCCCTGCCCCTGTTGATACTGCTCGACTTGAAACTCCCCCGCCGTTCGGGACTCGAAGTTTTGGAATGGCTCAAACGACAGTCCGCCGTCTGCCGCATCCCCGTGGTGGTACTGACCTCGTCCCGGGAAAGTGTGGACGTCGATCGCGCCTACGATTTGGGGGCCAATTCCTATTTGGTCAAACCCGTCTCCTTCGACGCCCTGTCGAACATGATCCAAACCATCGACACCTACTGGCTAAAATTCAACCAGTCTCCCTCCATCCAAAAAGCGTGATCTCCAGTTCCGATCGTCCGCGATCGTACAGATTTTTGCTCCGGAGAAATAATTTTTGTTCAAACAATTCTGGCGGATATGATGTAAGCTCACCCCGGTCTAAAGACGCGGGGCTTTCGCACTAACCCGTTACAGTATCTAGCCAAGAGCAAGATAGAGG
>NZ_JAYFER010000641.1:0-31326 GCF_055795065.1 Lyngbya sp. CCY1209 | reverse complement strand
GCCCCCCTAACCCCCATCCCCCCCAACCCCCATCCCCCCCAGCCCCCCTTTGAAAGGGGGGAGTAAGGGGGGAGATAGGGGGGAACCGGACTCTTCTCCCCTCGCCCAGAATTGGGAGAGGGGCTGGGGGAGAGGGCGAGAAGTGAGAGAAAATCGATCTAAAATCTCCAGTTTTACCATCTGAAATGTCATGTCTGACGCATTACCCTGGACGCCCCTCCACGCCCAATTCCATCGAGTGTTACGATCGCGAAAATTACTGCCCCCCGCATCGCGGATCTTGGTGGCGGTTTCCGGGGGACAGGATTCCCTGTGCCTGATCCGGCTGTTGTTGGACCTGCGGTCGAAGTGGGATTGGACGATCGCGATCGCCCACTGTGACCACCGCTGGCGACCCGATTCCGGGGCGAATGCCGACCATATCGAACGGTTGGCAAATAACTGGAATACTCCCTTTTATCGATTGACGGCCGGACCCATTCCTGCATCGGAAGCCGCCGCCCGCCGGTGGCGATATCGGGCGATCGGGGAGGTCGCCCTGTCTCACAATTATCATTATGTGGTCACGGGTCACACGGCCAGCGATCGCGCCGAAACTCTGCTTTATAATCTGATCCGGGGCGGCGGCGCCGACGGACTCGCGGCGCTGACCTGGAGCCGCCCTTTATTCCCCGAAAATCCCGATTCCGAAGTGATGTTGGTGCGTCCGATGTTGGAAATCGCCCGGTCCGAAACCGGAGAATTTTGCAAAAATCGCCATTTGGAAATCTGGGAAGACAGCACCAACGCCGATCTCCGCCACGCCAGAAACCGCATCCGCAACGAACTGCTGCCCTATTTGCAAACCCACTTCAACCCCAACGCCGAACAAAATCTCGCCCGGACGGCCGAATTGCTGCGGGCGGATGTAGACTATTTGGAAACCGAGGCTGAGAAATTGTACGACAGGGCAATTTGCCGCGATCGCGATCGGCCCGGAGTCAACCGCCAACCCCTGAAAAAAGCGCCCCTCGCCCTGCAACGGCGGGTGATGCGGCGGCTGTTGCGGGAGGTGCTGCCGGGGGCGAGTAACTTCGAGCAAATCGAAAAACTCACCGCCCTGATATCGGCCCCCAACCGATCGCAAACCGATCCCTTTCCCGGCGGCGCGATCGCCCGCGTCGAGGGGGATTGGATAACAATTAACAATTAATAATTAATAATTAATGATTAATGATTTGCATAACAATGTGAAACTATGGCAATATGAAATGACTCGTGAAATTTTGTCAGCTAAGAGCCCCCAGAATTGGGGGTTTGGGGGCGAGAGTCAAAAGTCACGCAGAATGACTCGTGAAATTTTGTCAGCTAAGAGCCCCCAGAATTGGGGGTTTGGGGGCGAGAGTCAAAAGTCACGCATTCGGAAATTTGGTTCGATCCTCTGAAGGGAACATTCGCTCAAAGCCCCCAGAATTGGGGGTTTGGGGGCTAGAAAACTTAAAAATGGTGTTTGATTGCTATATATATAAATGTAATGTAGCGACTATCAAGTTGGCAGATCCGACAAACGGCGTCAGCTCTCACCGATCGCAATAGGACATTCAAAATATGTATGTACCCACTTGGCCCGGTAATCCCCATCCGCTCGGTGCGACCTGGGATGGCAAAGGCACAAATTTTGCACTATTCAGCGAAAATGCGACGGCAGTCGAACTCTGCCTGTTCGATAGCGAAGATCAAGAAACTCGCGTCCCCCTGACAGAAGTCAAAAACTTTGTTTGGCACGGCTATTTGCCGGGAATCTGTCCCGGCCAGCGATACGGATTCCGCGTCCACGGCCCTTTTGCACCCGAAGAAGGACACCGTTTTAACCCCAACAAACTGCTCATCGATCCCTACGCCAAAGCCCTCGACGGGGAAATCGGCTACGGCGAAGAAATTTTCGGATATCCTTGGGAAGATCCGGAGTTGGATTTGGGCTATTCCGAACTCGACGACGCCCATCTAGTCCCCAAAGCCGTCGTCGTGGACGAGACTTTCGACTGGGAAGACGATCGCCCCCTCCACATTCCCGAACACGAGACGATCATCTACGAAATGCACGTCCGGGGCTTCACGAAACTTCACCCCGACATCCCCGAAGAATTGCGGGGAACCTACGCCGGAATCGGACATCCGGCTGCGATCGCCTACCTGCAATCCCTCGGCATTACGGCGGTGGAATTGATGCCGGTCCACCACTTCCTCTCCCAGCCCGGACACCTGGTGGACAAGGGTTTGAGAAACTATTGGGGCTACGACTCCATCTGTTATTTTGCCCCCCATTACAACTACGGCGCAGACCCCATTTTGGGCAGCCCGGTCAAGGAATTCAAAGAAATGGTCAAAGCCCTCCACGCCGGGGGGATCGAGGTCATTTTGGATGTGGTTTACAACCACACCGGCGAGGGCAACCACCTCGGCCCGACCCTGTCCCTGCGGGGGATCGACAACGCCAGTTACTACCGCCTGGTGGAGGACGATCGCCGCTATTATATGGACTTTACGGGGTGCGGAAATTCCCTCAACGTCAGCCATCCCCAAGTCCTGAAATTGATCATGGACAGCCTCCGCTATTGGGTGCTGGAGATGCACGTGGACGGGTTCCGGTTCGACCTGGCGTCGGCTTTGGCCCGAGAACTGTATGAAGTCAACTCTCTGGCCGCATTTTTCGACATCATCCACCAAGATCCCGTCCTCTCCGACGTGAAATTGATCGCCGAACCGTGGGATGTGGGAGAAGGCGGCTATCAGGTGGGCAAATTTCCATTATTGTGGTCGGAGTGGAACGGCAAATACCGGGATACGGTGCGGGATTTTTGGCGGGGGGAAGATAGCGCCCTAGCCGAATTTGCCTACCGATTTACGGGCAGTTCCGACCTGTACGAAGATAACGGACGCCAGCCCCATGCCAGCATCAATTTTATTACCGCCCACGACGGTTTCACCCTCAACGACTTGGTGAGTTACAACGAAAAACACAACGAAGACAACGGGGAGGACAACAACGACGGGGAAAGCCACAACCGATCCTGGAATTGCGGGGAAGAGGGGGAGACGGAGGACCCCGACATTTTGGAATTGCGGAACCGCCAGCGGCGCAATCTTTTGGTGACGCTGATGCTGTCCCAGGGGGTGCCGATGTTTTTGAGCGGGGACGAATTGGGGCGATCGCAATTCGGAAATAACAACGCCTACTGCCAGGACAATCAGATTTCCTGGCTGGATTGGGACCTGCAGGAGTCCAACGCGGCGCTGTTGGATTTTACCCGCCATTTGATTTATTTCCGGCGCCAACACCCGGTTTTTCACCGCCGCAAGTGGTTCCAGGGACGGGCCATCCACGGGTCAGGGGTGAGCGATATCGGCTGGTTCAACCCCGACGGCGGCCAGATGACCGAAGATCAGTGGAATGCCGGATATGCGAAGGCGATCGGGGTGTTCCTCAACGGGGAAGAAATTCCGGCCCGCGGCTCCCAGGGTGAGCGGGTGATGGACGACAGTTTTTTGATTTTCTTCAACGCCCACTATGAGGAATTGGAATTTTTGATTCCCGAGGGACTGCAAGATCGCCGCTGGCAGGTGATCATCGACACCAAAGAACCCAATTTCGTGCCGGGAGAAATTTATTACACGGGCGACAAACCCATTCTCGTGGAGGCGCGATCGATTGTCGTGACGGTGATGCGTTGATTTTTCGGAGGGAGTCGGTATTAGGGAATTTTAGATTTTAGATTTTAGATTCCCCGACGGGGGCGGAGGTATCGGAGTTATATCAAATCCGGTTATTTACGCGAGAATCGGAGATCCCCCCCAACCCCCCTTAAAAAGCAGGGCCGTTTCATTCTCCCCAGAAAAATGGCAAGGGGAGCAGAGGGAGCGGAGGGAGCGGAGGGAGCGGAGGGAGATTTTTCGGAATAAAAAGGTGTTTTTAACCGGATATTCCCTTGCTCCGGTCTCCCATCAACGGTTTTCATTGTCGCTCCCGACAATTTTTAACCGAGAATGAAACGGCCGGGCCCTTAAAAAGGGGGGAGCCGGAGTGGGCTTTGACTTCTGGATATTCAATCGGATTCGATATGAGAAGTGAGAAGTTTCTCTTTCCTCTCTTCTCTTTCCTCTCTTCTCTTTCTTCCCCACACCCCACGCCCGCACACCCCAATCACAGAATATGAAATTCTCGATCGCCCCTTTGTTGGAAAAAGTCCGGGCCTGGTTCCCGAAAGCCCGAGAAACGTTGCAAGCCCACGCAGACGAGCTCGAAGCGAAGTTCAATCCCCAGGAACTCCACCCCATTCCACGCCAACAGAGCGATCGCCTGAAACGGGAACTGGCAGGTTTGGCGACGCCGGAACCCTATCAAAAATTTATTCGCTCGGAGTTGGAAGAACGGCTCGAAGCGTGGCGGTCTGGGGTGGAAACCGGCAACAGTTTGGCAGTTTTGGGATGTCCGGCCGAAGCGATCGCCACGATCCTCTGGGACACTTTGACTTCCCCGGAACCGGTGGAGGATTTGACGTTGCAGTGGTTGCCCTGGTCTTCCCGACCCCGGGACTACCGGGCGATCGCGGAGGAATTGGAAAAAACGATCCTCCCCCCTGCGGAGGGCGACCGAGTCCTGGCGGTCATTCCCGATTTGAGTTGGTGTTTCCTGCGGTGTACGGACGGTTTTGACGGGATCGACCGGCTGAAAGAGGCGATCTTCCACGACCGCTCCCGCTTCTGGCTCGTCGGGTGCAACCGCTGGGCTTGGCTGTACCTGGATCGGGTCTGTCAGTTGGGGGATCTCTTTGAAAATACGATTTCCCTGCCCCCCCTGATACCGATCGCCCTCAAAGAGTGGATCGAACCGGTGCGGGCCCCCCTCGACCTGCAATTGGGGGAGGAGGAGTCCGCCGAGGAGGAGGAAGAATTGGAGGAGGAAAAGTGGGCTTCCCAAGCCGAACGGCGGTACTACCACCGCCTGGCGGGGGTGTCCCAGGGTGTCGGCGCGATCGCGGCCCGGGGTTGGCTGGAGTCTCTGGGGATTTCTCCCCCGAAAACGGAAGAGGAAGAGTCGGAAAATTCGGAAGAACCGGAACCGTCGGAAAATCCGGAAGAATCGGAAACCGAGCCGCCCCCCTGGATTTTGGGCCGTCCCACCCTGCCGACCCTGCCGAGTTTGAGCAAAGAGGACCGCTTCCTGTTGTTTTCCCTGGCCGTGCACGGAGCCATGACCCTCCCCCATCTGGCGATGAGTTTGGGCATTTCGGAGGGCGAAATTCACACGCAGGTCCAGCGGTTGATCCGGGTCGGGGCCGTCATCCGCCCCCCGACGGCAGAGGGACAACTGCAACTCAATCCCATGCACTACCCCCGCTTGAAACGGGATCTCGACAACAATAAATTTTTGATCGGGGAGGAAAGTTAATGTCCGGAGAAATCCTGCCGGCGATTGTGCTGGCCCAAAGTGGCGGAGAAGAAACGAATGTCGCGACCGAAATTCTGGCCGAGATCACCGCCATCAAGATTATCCAGGCGATCGCGGTGCTCGCCCTCACCTACTGGGTTATCCTCGCCACGGACAAGTTTCTCCACTGGATTTCCGAAAAAGTTCCTCTGCGGTTTCGGTTGGGGGTCAAACAGTCCCTCCCCTTCTGGCGGGCGTTTTTTTTGGGGTTGGCGATCGCCATTTTGATTCATTTATTTCTCAACCTCTCGCCCAACAACGTCCTGGCAATTACGGGGACGGTGGCGGTCGCCCTCGGCTTCGCCTTCAAGGATTACGCCAGCTCGGTGATCGCGGGGTTGATGGCGCTGTTTGAGAGGCCCTATCAGGTGGGCGATCGCGTCACCATCGGCGACCAGTACGGCGAAATTATCGGCTACGGACTGCGGGCGATCCAACTGCAGACCCCCAACGATGACATCGTGACCATCCCCCACAATAAAATGTGGACCGAGGCGATCGTCAACGCCAACAAGGGCAATGTCGAAGCCCAGGCCGTGGTCAACTTTTACTTTTCCCACGACGCCGATCTCGACCGCATCGTACCCCTGCTGTACCGGGTCGCCCAGACGAGCAAATACACCCAACTCGACCTGCCGATTTCGGTGATTTTGGACGAAAAAGCCTGGGGAACCCACGTCAAGCTGAAGTGCTATCCGATGGATGTCCGCGACGAATTTATCTACAAATCCGACTTGATTCGGCGGGCGAAACGGGCGTTTGCACGGTCGGGAATTACCTACCCCACCTTGCCGCCGAGGCCCGACGACTGGGCGGAATGAGTCCGGTTTCCGACGTTGGATTGCGGCCGCCCGGACGGTTCGGACATTTTCTTTCATCGGGGTGTGGGGAAAACCGGTTCCCGATTCCCGATTTCTTTTTTCTGATCGCAATGTCCCCACCGTTGTGTCCGTCGCGATACCCGCCGCGATCGCAGTCTCGACGGATTCAAATTGATCGAAAATAGAGAAGATCGGGCACAATCCCGGCGGGAACATTTCGCGGTTTCCGACTCCCGACTCCCTCGGACCGACTCCCTCCCTCTTCAAAGGGTTGTCATTTTCAATTCTCCCCTCTAAAATAATCCAGCAATTGGAATTTAACCCCTCATGTCCAATCCGTTCCTGTTCCTAGAATACGAACCGAGCTTCGAGGCGTTGGGCGACGATTATTATGATGTCGTTCCGGCCGCGGAGTTTCCCCTCCACATCTTGCGGTTCCGCAATGACGAACTGCTCTCGAAATTCGGGATCGACCCGTCTCAAACCGAGGACGAACACTTTATAGAAGCCTTCGGGAAGTTTGAGAGCGTGCGCCCGTTTCTGGCGATGCGCTACCACGGCTATCAGTTCGGACAGTACAATCCCGAGTTGGGAGACGGGCGGGGATTTTTGTACGGGCAGGTGCGGGGGACGGACGGAGAATTGTACGATTTCGGCACCAAAGGATCGGGGACGACCCCCTATTCCCGCCACGCCGACGGACGCCTGACCTTGAAGGGCGGGGTGCGGGAAATTTTGGCGGCAGAAGCTTTGCATCGGGCGGGGGTTCTGACCTCCCGATGTTTGAGTTTAATTGAAACCGGAGAACAACTGTGGCGGGGCGACGAGCCCTCCCCCACCCGGTCTTCGGTGATGGTGCGGGTGAGCCGCTCCCACATCCGTTTCGGAACCTTTGAACGCCTCCACTATTTCGGGCGCCCGGATCGGATTCAAAAGTTACTCGATCACGTCGTCGAGATTTATTATCCCCACCTGCGCGATGCCGGGGAAGATCGGGCGATCGCGTTTTATTCGGAGTTGGTGGGGCGGGTGGCGGATTTGGCGGCCGGGTGGATGGCCGCCGGATTTTGCCACGGCGTTTTGAATACGGATAATCTGTCGATTACCGGGGAGAGTTTCGACTACGGCCCCTATGCATTCATGCCCGAGTACGACCCCAAGTTCACGGCGGCTTATTTCGACTACGGCCGGCTCTACTGTTACGGCAACCAGCCCTTGATTTGCCGGGGAAATCTGGAATTGTTGCAAAAACCCCTGGGGATGGTGTGCGATCGCGATCGGCTCCGGGAGGCTTTGGAATCGTTTTCGGAACGTTACTCGGCTACCTACCGAGAATTGATGGTCAAAAAGTTGGGATTAGCCGCCTTACCCGCCCCCGAAGGTTCCGAATTGGTCGGGCTGACGGTGGATTTACTCAAGGACAATCCCCTGGGATATCATGATTTCTTCATCCGACTCCGGGAACAATTCGGCCCCCGATGGCAGGAAGATGAAACGCAAATTCTCGGGGAACTGGGGGATCTCAAACACTTCGCCGCTTGGCGGGCACTCTACTGCCATCATTTGCAGCCCTTGTCCCCGGCGGAAATGGAGGAGATGAAAGTTCGCCTCGAACAGAATAATCCCGCCACTGTCCCCCTGCGGCCCGCCATCGAGAGGGTTTGGGAACCGATCGTCGCCGCAGACGATTGGAGTGCGTTTGATCGGTTGGTGGAGGATATCCGAGCCGCGTGAGGGTCTCGGGGGGGCGATCGCATTTTCAGATCCAATCCCGGCAATCCGCCCGAAAACATCTGGGGGGTGGGAGTCGGGAGAAGCGCCATTAATTGTCAATTGTCAATTGTCAACGATCAATTCTTCCCCCCATCCGATCTTTCGGATTCCTTTACCTTTTCGGTTCCCCTTCCCTTCCCCTCCCCAATGTTGGCGGCGCGGCAGGCCCGTCCCCCGCCGGATCGAAATCTAAAATCGATCAAAAAATGTCCGGTCAAGGCCGGATCGCACTGTCTTAGAGATCGGCATTGATGTCCTCCCCCGCCGCCGTCGCCCCATCTGACCGGGAAGTTGTAAAAATTTGTTGATTGGGCTTTGACAAGTTCCGGCTCTTCCCCTTAAAATTAATCAGCTTGCTCTGTTGCTCTGGCATCCCGCAGATGCGATCGCGGGGGAATCGGTCCGGTCAAATATTCCGCAGATAAAACGACTTCGGATTCGTCATCCTCCTCCGGGGTGACAATCAGGGAGTTGAACGGCACTAAGGCGATCAGTTCCGCCTCTCGTGAAGGGGCGATCGCATTTTCCCGGCCCGACCCTTGCCCGGGTTCGCCCCCCGCCAGTTCGGCGACCTGCCGGAGTCCCTCGCAGGCGACTTCGGGGGCGAGAACTTCGACGTACTCGATTTCATCGCCGCGATCGATTAACAGCCCCAGCGCGCCATTTTGATGGCCGACGGCTACCAGGTTTTTCAGATCGATTTTGGTCAACTTCATGGAAAATCTCCCGGGTGAGTTGCCCGCCCATCCGGCGACGGGTGGGACGTGGGGTATTTCAAAACTAATATACGTCGTATTGATTTTTTTGTCAACCCGCCTTTTCCACAACGCCAGCGTTGCGAAAAGCCCCCGATGCGGAAAGTCCCCGCCGCGACATCCCGCCGCAATTTCTACCCCCGGTCGCGGATTTCCCGAGATCAGTTCTTCCCGAGGGGAAAAACAAAGGCGACGAGATTTAGGCTGTCCATCTCCGCGAAAATTGACTTCCCCCGCCCGTTTTCCACCCGTGCGACTCCGGCTGCTCAGATGTGAAGTTAAAAAAAAATTTCCCCAACGGCGGCATTTACGTTATATGATGTGAAAAATATCCGACTAATATGTTAGGATTGAATGGATTTGAATTGGAGTACATTCGATGGCAAAAGCAACAGCAGAGCAACTCCCTGCTAACCCCCTGACCGGAAAAGCTTTACTGCAGAAAGTTAAGGCGCTCGGCTCCAAACCCCGCCGGGACACCGCGAAGGAGTGCGGTTATTACACCGTGACAAAAGACAACCAAACTCGGGCGAACATGACCGAGTTTTACGACGCCCTCCTCGCCGCCAAGGGAATCGCCCTGGAACCCGGCCGTTCCAAAGATGGACGGGGAAGGGAAGCGAGCTACCGCGCCTGCGTCCACAAAAATGGTTCCTTGGTGATCGGTGCCAACTACACCCAGGAAATGGGGTTGAAACCGGGCGATCAGTTTGAAATTCGCCTGGGTTCCAAACACATTCACCTGATTCAAGTGGAACCGAAAGGGAGCTTCAGCGACGAAGACGAGGACGAATAGATTCCACCGCGTCGGGAGTCCCGGAGTTTCACCGCATCGCCGCTCATCATGCCGGCCGGCTTTTGAGTACCGATAAAAGTGGCGATCCGAACTCTCCGGATGAAAATCCATCCCCACACCAACCTTCACCCCATGCCCATCGTTCATCAGTTCATCGAACTCGAAACCCGAGAGGGAATCGACTATTTTCGACATCACCCCTCAAGTTGTAGAACTGTTGGAGTCCACCTCCATCCAGAACGGGCAGGTGTTGGTCTTTTCTCAGCACAGGACGACCGCCCTCACCATCAATGAAAATGAGGAACGCCTTTGGGAGGATATCAGGGTCTATTTAAAAAAGTTGGCTCCTCCCGAAAACAGATACCTGCACAACGACTTACACCATCCAGACGTGCCACCCGACGAACCCATCAACGCCCACTCTCACCTGATGGCAATCACGTTAAGTACCAGCGAAGTGATTCCGGTGGTGGAGGGCAGGTTGGGTTGGGGCCGGTGGCCGTCTCTTCTACTGCTTGAATTGGACGGCCCGCGATCGCGCCGAGTTCTGGTTCAAGTGAGCGGAGAATCAATCGGAGACCCCCAAATTGGAACTTGTGGGAACCTTGCCGGCTCACCCGTCGAGAGGGGTGAACGGGTTCGGGCTGGGCATTTTTCCCACAATTCATGAGATCCGGGCGGATCGAGTTCGAGTGGGGAAAAGCGATCGCTTCCGAGGAGTTCGGGAAATTGAGTTAATATCAATTCTGAATTCTCAATCCTACCCGAGCCCCGATGAATCCTCATTCTTTGCGTCCGTTGGGCGTTCCTCCCAACGCTTGGGGGGTCAGCGAAGCGATCGCCGATCTCACCCGCCCCCCCCTGCCCCCGCAACCCGTCACCTTAAAAACCCAGACCAAATGCCTGCACCTGGACTTGGCGAAGGCGGCAATTTTGGTCGTCGATATGCAAAACGACTTTTGCCACCCCGACGGCTGGCTGGCCCACATCGGCGTTGATGTCACCCCGGCCCGCCAACCCGTCGCACCGCTCAACGCCCTGCTTCGGCGTCTGCGATCGCTCGGCGTCCCGGTGATTTGGGTCAACTGGGGAAACCGTCCCGACCTGCTCAATATCGGGGCGGGGCTCCGCCATGTCTACAATCCCACGGGGGAGGGAGTCGGCCTGGGGGACCCGCTGCCCAAAAATGGCGCCCCCGTTTTGACCAAAGGCTCTTGGGCCGCCGCGATCGTTGACGAACTCGACAACCAACCCGAAGATATTTACATCGACAAATACCGGATGAGCGGCTTTTGGGACACCCCCCTCGACAGCATCTTGAGGAACCTGGGGCGGACGACCCTGTTTTTCGGGGGCGTTAACGCGGACCAGTGCGTGATGACCACCCTCCAGGACGCCAACTTCCTCGGCTACGACTGCATCCTCGTCGAAGACTGCACCGCCACCACCTCCCCCGACTACTGCCGGCAGGCGACGCTGTACAACGTCAACCAGTGCTTCGGCTTCGTCACCCACTCCCAAAACATCGCGGAAGCAATTGATAATTGTTAATTGTTAATTGTTAATTGTTAATTATTATGTGAGGACCCCGGAACCATGACCGATCGCTGCATGATTCCCGTCGTCAAGTCGTCCCGAGATTACCAGGCGTTTCGTATTAGTCCCCGCGACACCAACCGACTGGCGATCGTTTTCGACCCGGAAATCGCCGACACTTCCCTGACGGTGTGCATCGAAATTTTCGATATCGGCGGCAAAACGCCGCCCAACCGCCACCAACTGGCTGTGGAAATGTTCTTCATCCTCAAAGGGGAAGGCGTCGCCACCTGCGACGGCAAAACCGTCCGAATTCAAACCGGAGACAGCATCCTCGTCCCCGCCACCGGCACCCACATCATCGAGAACACGGGTTCCACCCGACTCTACGCCCTGTGTATCATGGTTCCCAACGAGAACTTCGCCGAACTGATCCGCAGCGGCACCCCCGTGGAACTCGACGAAGAAGATTTGCGGGTTCTGAGTCGCCAAGATGCTTTGATTAGGGTGTAGGGTGTGGGGAAAGTGAAAAATGAAAAATGAACGATCGCGATTGGACTCGCCCCCAAACCCCCAATCCTGGGGGCTTCAATTACCGACTCCCGACTCCCGACTCCCGACTCCCTATCAAAAAAAGTTTATGGTTATTCGAGAAACGGCATCCATGCTGACCCGGGACGGGGTGCGGTTGAATGCCGATATTTATCGCCCCGACATGACGGGGGAATATCCGGTGTTGCTGATGCGTCAACCCTACGGACGGGCGATCGCATCCACCGTCGTCTACGCGCACCCCGTCTGGTACGCTGAACAGGGCTACATCGTCGTCATCCAAGACGTGCGGGGGCGGGGCACCTCCGAGGGCGAATTTCGACTGTTCGCCAACGAAGTCGATGATGGCGTCGATACCCTCGATTGGGCGCTGCGACTGCCCGGAAGCAGCGGGGACGTGGGGATGTACGGCTTTTCCTACCAGGGCATGACCCAACTCTACGCTGCCTCCGGCTACCCGGAGGCCCTCAAAACCATCTGTCCCGCCATGCTGGCCACCGACCTCTACAAGGATTGGGCCTACGAAGGGGGGGCGTTCTGCTTGCAGATGAACCTCGCCTGGGCGATGCAATTAGAGGCCGAAGGTGCACGCTTGAAGGGCGATGAAACGGCTTATCGAGAGTTTGTACGCGCCTCGCGCCACCTGCCCTTCTACGACGAAATACCGGCCTCTCCGGAGATCCTGAAAACCCTGGCGCCCGACTCCTTCTACCACGAATGGCTGCACAACTCGGATTACTACCCGGACGGTTACTGGCCCACCCTGACCCCGAACCTGGACGACGTGGATTTGCCGATGTTGCATATCGGGGGGTGGTTCGACACCTATTTGCGGGGGACGGTTCATTTTTACCGGGAGATGAGCGATCGCTCCGAATATCCCCAATATCTCATTGTCGGACCTTGGGCGCACCTGCCTTGGGGGCGACGGGCCGGCAATGCGGACTACGGCCCTCTGGCGGCGAGTCCCATCGACGAATTGCAAATCCGCTGGTTCGACTATTTTCTCAAAGGGATCGATACCGGAATTTTGTCAGAAAAACCTGTCACCCTATTTGAAATGGGGAGTAATTGCTGGCGGGAATTCGACACCTGGCCGGAACGGTCCACCCAATCTTACCTCCTCGCCAGCACCGGACTCGCGGCCGTGCGGGAGGATTCGGGTTTGCTGTTGCCGGAAGATGAGAGTGATGAAAGGGAGTCCCCCAACGGTTCCCAAAATCGGGTCTATCAAAATATCTCAGTTTCCACGTCCGTCGAACTCGAAGAGATGGCGGAAATGGAGGGGGAAGAAGAAGTTTTGCCCGACGTCATCGATTGGTTGGTACACGACCCCTGGCGCCCGGTTCCCGCCCTCGGGGGACACGCGGCTTTTCCGGCGGGTTCGTTCGATCGCGCCGCTTTGGACTGCCGAAGTGATATCCTAACTTATACCTCCGATACTTTGGACGAGGATTTGCACCTGGCGGGGGAGGGGTTCGCGGAGATTTACTGCCGCGCTGATACCCCCAGTTTCGATCTGTGTGCGGTTCTGTCTGAGGTGCGATCGGATGGCGGCGTCTGGAATTTTACCCAGGGTTACGTCCGGATAGATGGGGGGGAAATGCCGGTGAAAATCCAGTTGCAACCCACCTGCATTCGCATCCCCAAATCCCACCAAATTCGCCTGAGTCTCAGCGCGGCTTGTTTCCCCGCCTATCCGGTCAACCCCGGAACCGGACAGGCACCGAGTCTGGCGCGGTTAATAGAGGCTCAAATTATCACGATATCCGTGGGCAGCGGGAATAGTTTTCCCTCGCGGATAGTTCTGCCATCAATTGTTAATTATTAATTGTTAATTGTTAATTGTTTTGAGATGATGAATGTGTTAATTTTGGGGGCGAGTGGGGGCATCGGGTTTGGTTTTGTGGAGAAGCTGTTGCGGGAGGGGCGGGTTTCTCGGATTTACGCCACTTATCGACGCCGGGAGTCGGCGGAAAAGTTGCTGAATTTGGCGGAGCAGCATCCCCAAGAATTAGTTTGTTTGCAGATGGATATTGGTGAAGAATCTGATATCGTGGCGGGGGTGGAGACAATTCGCGCCGGGGTGGAGACGCTGGATTTGGCGATCAATTGTGTGGGGATATTGCACGGAGATAACTTGCAGCCGGAGAAGAGTTTGCGGCAGGTGGAGAGCGATCGCCTGGTGGAATATTTTCGGGTCAACAGTATCGGCGGGGTGTTGTTGGCGAAGCATTTGTTGCCGTTATTTCCCCGCGATCGCCGCAGCGTTTTCGCCAGTATTTCCGCCAAGGTGGGCAGCATCGAGGACAACCATCTGGGCGGGTGGTACGGCTACCGCGCCTCGAAGGCGGCCTTGAATATGTTGATGCGGACGGCGGCGATCGAATATGGGCGTAAATGTCCCCAAGCGATCGTGGTGCTGCTGCATCCCGGCACGACGGATACGCCCCTTTCCAAACCCTTTCAAAGAAACGTCCCCCCGGACAAATTGTTTTCCGTCGATCGCACCGTCGATCAACTTATGGCGATCGTCGATCGCCTCGACATCGCCGACAGCGGCCAATTCTTCTCCTGGGACGGAACCCGCCTACCCTATTGACAATTAACAATTAATAATTAATAATTAACAATTTAAAATTCATTTTCTTCCTCCGCTTCCTCCGCCTCCTCCGCTTCCCCCACCCCTCCGCCTCCCTGCCTTCCCCGCCCCCTCTGCCCCTAAAATCAGAAAGAACTGTTTTTTGAGTTTGGCATCCCCTGTGATTGGAATCTTCCTCCCGGAATACTTGGCGGCGACGATGGCTGAAACTGGCCCTCTGTTGGGCAGCGTCTGGATCGATCTGGCGATTTTGGTGTTGATGCTGGGACTCTCGGCATTTTTCGCGGGTTCGGAAACGGCGATCACGGCGTTGGACAATTTGAAACTGCGGGCGCTGATCCGGGAACAGGGGGACCCGAACCGGATGTTCACCTTGGTTTTGGAGAGGCGGGCCCGGTTCATCACCACCTTGCTGGTGGGGAATAACCTCGTCAACAACTTTTCGGCGATTCTGACGAGTAATTTGTTCGCCCTGTGGTTGGGAAATGCGGGGTTGGGAATTGCGACGGCGGTGGTGACATTTTTGCTGTTGGTGTTCGGAGAAATTACGCCCAAGTCCCTGGCGATCAGCAATGTGCTGCCGATTTTCAAGGCGGTGATCCGCCCGATTTACTGGCTTTCGATTATTTTGGCGCCCGTCATTTATCTGTTTGAGGCGATCGCGCAAAATATCATCCGCCTGGTGAACCGGGGGGCGGTGCAACCGGGACTCTCGGTGCAGGAATTGCGGCTGATGATCGAGATTTTGGGGGGCCGCGGACAGTTGGACTGGCAGAAACACCAACTGCTGAATAAGGCGCTGATGATGGATTATCTGATGGCGCGGGAGGTGGTGAAGCCGCGGATCGAGATGCGGACGATTTCCCACGAGGCGACGGTGCAGGAGGTGATCGACGTCTGTCTGGAGACGGGATATTCGCGGATTCCGGTTCAGGGGGAGTCCAAGGATGAGATCGTGGGCATCGTGCACCTGAAGCGGGCGCTGCAAATGGTGCGATCGCTTGATGGGGAACACCCGCCCCAATCCGTGCGGGAGGCGATGACCCCCCCGGTTTACGTCCCGGAGACGAAGCGGGTGGGGAGTTTGTTGCAGGAGATGTTGCAGCAGCGCCTCCACATGGCGATCGTGGTGGACGAGTACGGCGGCACGGTGGGGTTGGTGACGCTGGAGGATATTTTGGAGGAGTTGGTGGGGGAAATTTACGACGAGAGCGATTTTCCCAGCCGGGGGACCCGCACGAAACCGCCGGGTTCCCCCCAGCCCCGGGCGGGCCGGATCGGGTTTTCGGGCCGGCCGCAACCGCCCAACCCCCGGCGGCGATCGCAACCCCGGGACGACTCAAACCCCCGCCAACCGGAGAGTTGAGAAGATTTCAAAAAAAAGTTTTCAAAAAGACTGGATTTTTTTGAGATTTGTGATACGATAATAAATCGTTGAATAAATGGGTCGGTGCCCGAGTGGTTAATGGGGGCGGACTGTAAATCCGCTGGCTATGCCTACGCTGGTTCAAATCCAGCCCGGCCCACCACTCGCCCTTGTAGCTCAGTGGTAGAGCACACCCTTGGTAAGGGTGAGGTCACGAGTTCAATCCTCGTCAAGGGCTTTCCCTCTCCGTGCGACTTTTGGCTGTGTCGAGTATCACGCTATTTTTCGTCAGTACCGGATTAATACCTCAGTGGGTGCAAACCCGTGAGAGTCCATTCAGGACAGGATGTTGAGGCGTTCACTCATGTTTTTCTGATGAGAATGCGATCGCCCAATTCTGGCGAATCACCGATGGTCTTGCCGTTTCATTCTATTTTTTGGCGATCGCTACATCCCCGACCGGTTGCGCTTTTGATAGCAGTAAGCTATCAGCTTTGGGCAATCAACTTGTGTCAAATTCCCGTCAATCGGAGAGCCGGCTCGTCAGATTTTGCAGTGCTTTTCGTGGGGGATGCCGCCCCAGTAATCTTGCCAGCCCACCCGCTTTTCGTGCCATTGGATGGCATCGCGCCACCAGATGCGGAGCAAGTAATTCACGTTTGCCGTCCCCCCCAGCATCAACGAATTGGCCGAGGGGTCGGGGACGAACGGCAGGTGTGCTTTCGGTGCGCCGATGTCGAATTGCGGCTCGTCGTGGATGGGCGAATTGTCCCGGCCGGAATTTTTCCCTTCAAAGCGTTTCCACCCCACTTCCTCCAGAAATTGTGTCCAGATTTCTCGGTCGTACTCGTCCGTCCCCCCCAGCCCGCGATAAACGTCGAGTTGCACGGAAAAACCGAACCGGCGATCGCTGTACTTCAGCCACAGCCGGTCTATGGTGCGGAGGTCTTCGCAGGGGAAGTTGTAGGCGCCGAACAGTCCGGCGATCAGCCCGACGGCGAAGCTTTCCTCCCGATTTCCGATCGCCGAGATGACGCGCCGCGTCTCCGCGTCCGCTTCCTCCCACCGTCGCGCCGCGAGCAGGTCGCGCAGTTCGGTGTAGTCCATCCCCACCGCCGATTCGAGTTCGACGGTTTCCAAAAAGTCGGGTTCCGATTTTGACCGCAAGTAGGCTTCGGATTCAAACCGCGCCCGAGTGTCGAGGGCAATCGCCGCCGACAACAGCGAGACGATCGAGAGCGCCGCGGCCCAATACAGTAACTTTTTCCGTTTCATGGCAGGTGTTTTTATAGCAATCAGCTCTGGCGTACCCTTGTCGCAGCGCAATAAGCCACGGTGTCGGGGAGAGTAGTTTTGAGCCGAGCGACTTCGACTCCGGCGAAGGGCACTCCCGCGAATTCCACGTCGCGATCGCCGATGCGGGCCGGTCGGATCACAGAGCGATCGGCGATCGCGCCCGCCAATACCCTCGGCTCCGGTTGGGGTCGGGTGTCGAGTTCTTCGATAGAGTTTTTGGGCGGGGACTCTCACCGGGCTGAGGGGGCGGGTCGGACTCTGCAAAGCCTGCCGAAATTCGACGATCGCCTCGTTGAGATCTTGGCGGGGGACATCGACGGTGCGGCGCAGGGGCGGGGAATCGGGGACGGTGACGATGATGGCTTCGATTTCGCGGACGCCGACTTCTCGGGCGACGGCCAGAGATTGCCGATCATATGCGATCGCCGTCTGATATTGCGCCAAGCGCCGATCAACCCAACCCAGGTTGTTGAGGCACCTGGCTTCTCCGGGGCGGTCGCCCAGTTCCCGGTAGATTTCCACAGCCGCTTCAAAGGACGCGATCACCTCCCGGAACTCGCCGTTTTGATACCGCCCCTTCCCCCGCTCGAACAGGCGGTCGGCTTCCGCTTGCCGTCCTTGCGCCGCCGAGGCGATCGCCGCCGTTCCGGGAAAATCGATGCCCTCCCCGGTCAACCCCGGAATGTTCGAGAGCAGCGCCAGACCCGCGATCGCGCCAGCGACGGGGAGGCGAATTCCGGAGTTGCGACGTACAGTTTTCATCGGTCGATACCCAACCCAACTCGGCGGTTGAATGGATGGGGATTCGGGATACCGGATCACTCCTCCCGCCGCGATCGCGACGCGGGTTTTGTACCCCGGCCCGGGCAACCGGAACTCCCGAACCGGCCCCATTTCCCCGTGCTGGCGATCGCACTTCTCTGTGCACCGGAGGTGGGGGTGGACGAAATACGGTCCCCGTCATCAAATCGGCTCTCGGTCGTTTCCATTATCCCCCATCACTTTCCCCCAGAACAACGGCGGGGGGGTGGGCTTCCCCATTCCCCGGACGGCATCCGCCGGACCGACGTCAAAAGGTGAACGCGCGATCGCCATCGAGTGCAATTGCGATCGACCTGCGATCCGCGAAGCGCCCCGATCGCCTCAGATCATGTCCGCTCAAACAGTTATGATTCCTGGGTGCCATCTTCTGAAGCGGCTTCAAACTTTTGCCGCTTGCCTGTTGCCGATTGCCTTTTCTCGACGTTAAGTGTCAGTATTCAAACGGACTTGATATCAGTCGGATTCCAAGTCCGCCGGTTCTCGGGGGCGATCGAGGTGGTTTGGACTCACAGGTAAGTTGGGATCGGCCGGCCAACGAATCTCAACCGTTGTCCGCCCTCACGAGAATCTTTGACGATCGGATAAAAGTACCCGGGCATTTTCGGCCGAGTAAAGGCGATTTCCCCACAGTAGGAATAGCAGGACAGCGCCCCCTGCAACAATACCAGCGAATCGACGGGGCGCGACAAGTGACCGCCCCCATTGTGACCGGTCAGCATGGCGGAGACGACGATGCACCCGAAGCTGTGCCCCATGAGGTGGAACCGCGCCGGCGGTGCGGCCTGCTGTAGCTGTTGAAGCAGTTGGAAACCGCCGCTTTCGCCGACCCTACACGCCCGTTTTTTCATCTTCCAAAAAGAAAGCACCCGAAGCGGTTCGAGCAGCGCGTCCCGGACCGAATCCTCGTCCGTCCGACCGTCTTTTATCAATTGTTTGCGTCTGTTGATATAACTGGTTTTGTAATCAAAACCTTCGCGATCGTCGCCCGGTTTTGCGCCAACTCCTTCGTATTTCAACCCGTACAGTAAGTTGAGTTCCCGATCAAGTTTTCGCATTTCTTGGGGCAAACTTTTCGGGAATTCTGACTTTAACCTGGAAACATTGTTTAACTGTTCGGAATAACGATTCGCCTGCCAAATAATCTTTTCGATCGCTTGCTGTTCGTCGGAATCGGCGGAACCGTCCGACCCAACGGCGGGGGAACGAGAAGTGTCGGACAATTCCCCTTCCCAATCGTAATCGCCCCCGACCAGGCTGGGCCACACCAACCCGACGAACAGGGGTCGAAACTGTCCGTCGCGTGCGGCATCCAGTTGAGACCAGTCCGCCTCCATCCGACCCGCGATCGCCTTGAGCCACTTGCCGTACTGAACCTGGGCGCGTTCGATGTCGGTCTTCCAACCGTGGCAGAAGATGAAGACATCGGTGGGCCGTTCCGATGCCAGCGCCTGCACCAATTCCCGGCTTCCCGAATCGGGGTCTTCTTCGACGCCCTCCTTGTCGAAATTGACGAGGTAATATTCGACCGGCTGATCGTCGTGCCACAGGACGGGGTTTCCTTCGGCATCGACGGCTTGAATTTTCGGCATTATCAACCCTCCACAGGGGCATTGGGGGGCGATGTCGGATGAGTGATCGATTCGAGGGTGCGATCGCCGCTGCCGATTTAAAACGGCTACCCAGCCTTCGATCGCTTCCCGGACCCATTCCTCTCGGGAGTAGCCGCGGGTTTGGAGGTAGAGGTTCAGTCGGTCGTAAAGGTGATCCGAGAGTTCGACGGTCAACGTCTTGGACATGAGTGCAAAGTGAACGCTTCACCGTGATGCTGTACACCGCCTGCCTTTGTGCCGGCCGACCGTCCCCCGGGACAAAAAAAAGCGATCGCCGGGGATTGCACATCTGAAATTTTGTGTTATTCTAGTTTTCGTTAACTCCAAAACCAAAACCGTTGAGGGAGAAAGGAGGTGATGCCCATGAGCGATAGTAGTAAACGCATGGGTCACCGAGTTGGAGAACGCCGGCTGTGCGCCGGGGCTGGCCTCTAAATCTGGCCTAGATTCCCGATTCGGGAGTCGAAACGCCCATATTAATATGGTCTGGCTGGATTGGAGAGATCCTTCCGGCAGTCAGGTTCCAACATCGGAGACCCGCTAGACCGCTCTTACCCCATTCATGCCGAGGCGATCGCCGAACGCATCATTCCGGGTGAGGGCGGATAGTTTTTTGGGGAGAACCCAGACCGCAACTGTAGCATTTGGAGACTTTTTTCAAGATGGCCGAATTACTCAGCGACGCCAAAATCCAGGAAATGGCCACCCAGGTTCCGGACTGGTCCGTGGAAGGCAAGGAGCTCAAGTGCGTGAAAACCTTCGGCGGCTTTGTCGAGGCGGTGGATTTCGTCAACAAACTGGTTGAACCCGCAGAGTCGGCGGCACACCACCCCGACCTGGCGATTTCTTACAATAAGGTGACGATTACCCTCACCACCCACGATTCCGGGGGATTGACGGAAAAAGATTTTGCGATGGCTAAGGAAATTTCCAGCTTGAGTTAAATCACCTTTCCGCCTCGGAAACCTTCTGTCGGTGAGAGGCGGACGGGTGAGGTGTCGGAAATTTGAGATTGTAGGGGTGCAAGCCTTGGACCCGAATTTGAGATTCTCTCAGATGACTGCGGGTTGATGACCAATTCCCCCGGAAATTGGCATCTGACGCGATTCTGGCAAGACCGTTCCCAAATGAGTTAAAATTCCAAACAAGCTGGCGGCGGTCAACTGGTTCTGCGTTCTGATGTCGAATTATGATTTTTGAGAATCTCAGGGTGTCACAGGAATTAGCCGAACAGGCGGAGCTGATCGAAAAATTGCTGGATATCGGGGCGGCACTGTCGGGCACTCGGGATCTCGCCAAACTGTTAAATCTCATCCTCAGCAAGAGCCGGGAAATCACCTGTAGCGACGCGGGAAGCGTCTATCTCGTCGATCACAGCGACAACCACTCCAAGTTGCTGTTCAAGGTGGCTCAGAATGCGTCCCTGCCGAATTTGTCGTTCCGCGAGTTTGCCATTCCGCTGACGGATAAGAGTCTGGCGGGATATGTGGCGCTGACTGGGAAAAACCTCAATATTGAGGATGCGTATAATTTACCACAAACCGAACCCTACCGCCTCGATCGCAGCTTCGACGATAATATCAGTTACCGGACCCGTTCCGTCCTCGTGCTCCCCATGCAAAATCGGGAGAGGGAAACCATCGGGGTGCTGCAACTGATCAACCGCAAAAAGCATCCGGACCGGGTTCTGACGCCGGACAATGCGATGGCGGAAACCCAACCCTATTCGAGTTGGGAGGAACGGATTTTGCGATCGCTCGCTTCCCAAGCCGCCATCTCCATCGAACGCAGCCAATTACAGGAGAGTATCGAGTTCCTGTTTGAAGGGTTTGTCAAAGCGTCCGTGCAGGTGATCGAAGCGCGAGATCCCTGCACGTTCGGACATTCGGAACGGGTGGCGACGCTGACGGTGCGGCTGGGGGAAGAAATTAATACGATTACCCAGGGAAGCCTCGCTTCGGTCGAATTTAGCGATCGCCAACTGCAAGAATTGCGCTACGCCGCACTGCTGCACGATTTCGGCAAAGTCGGAGTCCCGGAAGCGATTTTAACGAAGTCCAAAAAACTCTATCCCCGGGAGTTGGAAATCGTCCGCCAGCGGTTCGCGATCGCGCGCCGAAGTTTGGAGATGGAATGCGTGGAGACGAAATATCAACTCCTCCTCGACAACGGCAACCTTCACCTACAAAATCCGGCTGAATGTCCCCACTGCCAGCGCCTCGAAGAACTCGACACCAATTTGGATCGGGCGATCGCACGGTTGAATGAGTCTTGGAATCTGATCCAACAAGCGAACGAACCGCAGGTTTTGGCGATGCCTCCCCTGGACAAACTCCGGCAACTTTCGGAGATGACCTATCGGGATGTGGACGGAAAAATTAAGCCGCTGGTGACACCGCAGGAGGTCGAACAACTGCTGGTGAGTCAGGGAAATTTGACGGCGGAGGAACGGCGGATCATCGAATCCCACGTCACCCACACCTACGAATTTTTGAAGCAAATTCCCTGGACGAAAGCGCTGCAAAACGTCCCCGATATCAGCTACGGACATCACGAAAAATTGGACGGGACGGGTTATCCGCAGGGGTTGAAAAAAGAGGAAATTTCGATCCAGGCGCAGATGATGGCGATCGCGGATATTTACGACGCGCTCACGGCCGGCGATCGGCCCTACAAACACGGCTTCCCCACCGTGACGGCGCTGAAAATTCTCCGCCAAGAAGCCGCCGGAAATAAGCTCAACGCGGAGCTTTTGAGCGTCTTTGAACAGCGCCAAGTTTACCAGGCCTTGAACCATTCGCTGGATGTGGTGATGGAGTTGGCGTAAACAATTGATAATTAATAAGTTGATAGATAATGAGTCAATTGATTCCTCACTCCGATCGCGCCGATTTTGCCGTGCAGTGTGCGGTGGTGACTCTCAGCGACACGCGCACGGAAGAAACGGATACCAGCGGTCAGTTGATTCGGCGGATGTTGAGCGAAAGCGGCCACGACATTCGGGAGTATTTGATTCTCAAAGATGAACCGGATCGGATCTGCGCGGCGATGGAGAAATTGTGCGGGGACGGTGGAATTGATGTCGCGATCGCCAACGGGGGGACGGGAATTGCGCCGCGAGATACCACCTATGATGCGATCGAGGGGTTGCTGGAAAAAACGTTGCCGGGATTTGGGGAACTGTTCCGGTTTTTGAGTTACTCTGAAATCGGTTCCCGCGCGATCGCTTCCCGTGCGGTGGCGGGGGTGTGTCGGGGGACTCTAATTTTTTCCGTTCCGGGTTCCCGGGGAGCTGTTAAACTGGCGATGGAAAAGTTGATTTTGCCGGAGTTGGTGCATTTGGTGAAGCAAATTCGGGGGGATAAATAATGAACGAGAATCCGAAGCCGTCCCCGACTTACAATCCCTGGGATTACAAACCTTGGTGGTGTCAGCCTTGGTCGATTTTGCTGACGGGAGTCAGCTTGATGGGGGGGAGTTGGCTGCTGTTTCACCGCATTTGGCTCTCGGCGACCGTCGCCGTTCCCGTTTTGACGTGGATGGGGTTTTTTCTGTTAATTTGGCCGGGGTTGATGCGATCGGCGATGCAGTCCGAGGTGGAAGGCGATCGCTAGGCTTGTTCGAGGGGTGCCATTGTCAAGCCTTCGCGGCTGAGTTGGGTGTGGTACAGTTCCGCCTGTTCCTGGGGGCCGACCCAAACCGTCGCCTGACCTTCGTAGTGGACTCGGTTGGTGAGTTTCCAGGCGCGATCGCTCGTCATCCCCGGAATGTACTTCATCAGGCAGTTGGCGACGTGCTCAAAGGTATTAAAATCGTCGTTGAGGACGATCACCTTATAGTTGGGATAAGGCTTGCGGACGGTTTGGCTGGAACGACTTGGAGCCGTGGTAGGCGAGGCAGTCATGGCTCAACTCTATGGGATGTGTGACTTGCTAAAGTACCGGAGCGGCGAACCGATCCGAGTATTGAAGTCGATCGCCCCCCATTATACCAATTCTCTCGATTTTGGCGAAGAATTTTTCTCTGTTGCCGTGCGGCTGCTTTTGATTGTCGGCGACAAGTTCTCCCTTCTCGGTTTCCTCCAGAGGAGAATTGGCAACGATCAATCATCGGTTAACGGACTATATAACAATTGTTATCACTTTTAGAAATGTCATTCTGATAGGCGATATCGCTATCAAGCATCAGCTTGAATACTTTCCCAGGCCAGCCGTTGACGATGCCAATTCTCCATGATAGGATTAAATCATGTAAGGCGCAAATAGTTTTTCAAGGATTTGGGGTGATGCACCTCAATCTCAAGCCCTCTCGCCCGGATCAATTGGGGGTTTTCTTGAGATGCAGTAATTTCATTCGCTTCCCAACTATTAGATGTGCCTCTGTTAAGCCTTTTAAGACAGATGAGGCAGTCAGCATGACCGAAAGTTCATCAGACAAGCTCAACCGACTGTATAGCGAAATGTATGTTCTTCTTGAAAAAGAAGAAAAAATGCGTCATGAAACTGAAAAGCTTCTGGCTAAAGCAAAAGCCATGATAGATCCGAGGAAAGAATTTAATAAATGGCTCAAATCTTCTGAAGGAAAGGCTTGGAAAAACAAGCAATTTGAGTATCAAGATGGGAAGTGTGCTTATTGTGGTGAGTCGCTCAGATTAGCTGATTCTGAAGTCCATCATATACTTTCCTTGAAGGAGGGTGGTAAAGAAGCTAACAAGCCCGAAAACTTCAAATTGCTACACCCCAACTGCAATCGTAAAATTGGAACTAAAATTGTTGATTTTGATTGAGGCACTAGAGGATTTAGTTATGACAAGTAAACAAGAATTAATCAAACAAGTTTCCCAACGAATTGGCTGGAGTCAAGCTGATGTCAAAAGGGCTGTAGAAGATTATGGAGATGTCGAAACAGAAGAGGATGTAATGGCTTGCTGCCTTCATTATGCGGGTCCAGAATTGAAGAAGCGTAATTATCAAATTGGAGCGATGAAAAGGGTTGACAAGCAGCAAAAATCAACAATCGAATCTTTGGTTAACGATCTAACTGATCAGAAAAATTTCTATCAAAATGAACTGATTCCCAATTTGAGACAAACAATTAGTGAACAAGCCAACCGTATTGCAGAACTGCTCAAAGATGTCGGCAAAAAAATCAATCAATAAAAAAAACAGAGTGAAAACGTCATGAATACTGAAAACAAAAAGATCACTAAGTTGCATTTAAGGTCTTTGGGATTGACAGATTACTTGGTCAAAGAGACTGTCAGGGGATTGCCTTCAGAAAAGGAAGGTTCATACAATATCTATTCTATTTCTGATGTTAAAAATTCCATACAAAAGAAATTGAACAATCCTCGAGTTAAAGATACAAGCCGGGAAAAATTAGAAAGAGTATTGGATTGGTTGCATGAAAAATATAATGTCATTGAGGTTGATTTTCTCAAAAAATTAACACCTGAGCAAAGATTGGATTTTTTGTACAAACGCAATGAGGAATTATTTGAAAAAGAAAAGCAAATCAATCAACAAACAGATGAATTGTTGAGAAAAGCACGCCAAATGATAGCCAAATAAATGCTGTTATGCGGTTTTTTCAATGGCTTGCAGGTTGATTTTCGCCTGCAAGCTTTGCCATTGTAAGTATTTGACGTTCGATATTCTAACTTTGAATCAACTCAAATCTCTCGATTGATTTATTGTTGTAGCGAGCACACTTTTTTAAAATCAATCAATATGGAAGAACTGCTCGAACTCAAACGACTTTTGTTGAAAGGAGACATTGCGGGTTCCCTCGCTATTGTTGAAGAACTGGAAGAAATGAGCCGCGATGATAAAATCAATAAAATTACCAGCTATGCCATTATTTTATTATTGCATTTAATCAAACAAGCAGTCGAAAATCGGACGACTCGCTCTTGGGATGTGTCGATTCGGAATTGTATCCGGCAAATTGAGAGAACCAACAAACGCCGCAAGTCGGGGGGATATTATCTCCGCCGGGATGAGTTGTGGGAGGTGTTACTGAGTGCCTATCCAGATGCGATCGATGCGGCATCTTTGGAAGTGGAAGAGGGACGGTATGAACCGCGAGAATTGGAGGATTTAGCCGATCGCGACACTATTTTAAATCGGGCGATCGCGTTAATTTGGGAGGATAGATAATATGGAAGAATTGCTGGAACTCAAACAATTATTGCTCAGAGGAGATATTCCGAATTCTCTGGTTATTGTCGAAGAATTGGAAGAAATGGGTCGAAAAGAAATTATTAGGACGATTCGCAGTTATGCGGTTATTTTGCTGTTGCATTTGATCAAACAACAAGCCGAACAGAGGACGACCCGTTCTTGGGACGTTTCGATCCGCAACTCCATTTTGGATATCCAGGACGAAAATAAACGACCCAAATCGAAAGGATTTTATTTGTCCGAAGCGGAACTCTACGAAGTTTTAGAATCAGCTTATCAAAAAGCCATCAACAAAGCCTCCTTGGAAGTCCGGGAGGGACGGTATGAACCGCGAGAATTGGAAGATTTGGTCGATCGCGAAACTCTTTTAAATCGGGCGATCGCGTTGATTTTAGCAGAAAACAGATCGTCCCGGTAGACCATCCTTTTCGCGTCGGCCCCTCGAATCGGCGGACGGGTGAGAGGCGGTTTCCGTCCTCGGATTGTCAATTGTCCGGGATGGGATGATGGCGGGGGGTATGAATTGAATGAAAGGCGATCGCCGGACGACCGTCAGAGATCTGATAATAAATATCAGTTCGATGGTGCGATCGCGGATAAGCCGTACCACTGAAATTAGTGAGTGATCCGATCATGTTCAAACGACTTGCTATCATTTTATCGCCGTTATTGTTATTGCTTTACGTCAATCCAGCCTACGCAATTCCGCCCGCAATTATCACGTCATGGCAAGAAACATTGTTGGCGGAAAGACCCTGTTTGGAGAGGGCAGAAATTGCCCTGAGAGATACGGGGTTTTCCGATAATTTTGACATCGTACAGCAAAGTGTTTTCGGCGATCGCGGGGAGTACACCGCATCCATTCGCTGCATCCCGGACAAGGAAATGGTCTTTTTTATCGTAGTCGGTTACAACTCCGACGAACGGGAACGATTAATTAATTCGATAAAAGCCAATTTTTGACGATTTTTTGCGATAGGGTTCGATCCCCCATTATCCCCCTTAACAAGGGGGACTTATAGCGGTTGACGATTTTTTGCGATAGGGTTCGATCCCCCATTATCCCCCTTAACAAGGGGGACTTAATTTATAGCAGATGAATCGCTAGTTGAGGTGGGCGAATACCTTCGCCCGCTGCACGCCATTTTCCCGTCCGGTGGCGGTGACGGTGAGCGATCGCAAATGGTCGAAAAAGGGTTTCCCGGACAGTTCCAGCAGCCGCAGCAGGGGGATTTTTTTGCGAATAATCGGTTCGCTGACATCCCAATCGATGTAAAAATAGCCGTCGTTTTCCCGGGGTAAAGATTCGAGACTATTTTGAAATTCGGGATTGCTAAAAATCGTCCCGGTTTCGACGGCGTGGATCGCCGAGTCGATCGCCTCGACGGAAGTGGCAAAAATCTCGTAATCGCCCACGGTGGCATGAACGCCCCGGGGTTCCGCCTCGATCATCCGCTTTTTGGCGATTTTTTGATTCTTACTATTCTGATTCGGAATTGGGATGCTTTTCAGTTGCGTCCAGGCCGAGAGCGTGTCATCATTCAGGACGAAACTGCCGACACTGTAGCCGCGATCGGCGGCGATCGCATCCAATTGTTGAATCGCGGTTTCCGCCTCCGGCGTCCGCTTCGCCACGAACACCCAATCCGTGGGTTTGTCCTTCCCGGACGGGACGGCAACGGGGCGGGGGACGAGGGCGAGGGCGTATTCCTCCGTCACCCAACTGAAAATATCATTGGGAAGATCGACCCCCCAGCTTTTTTGCAGCAAATCGAGCGATCGCGTCAATACCCCCCGCAGCGTCTCATTACCCGATAGCGTCGTCGAGGTTTCGTCCCACAAATTCCGCAGGTCCGTCCCCGCGATGACGAGGGGACTCTCGGCGGTGATATAGTCCAAAGCGGGAATCGGTGCGGACAGCAGCGGCGGTTGGACTTCCCGTCCGGCGGTGGCGATGGTTGCCGTGTCCGCCAGCAACCCTTGGGGGTGGAGGGCGAGTCCCAAAGCCAAACTGGGTTGGATGGGGAGGGCGTCGATTTCGTCGGGGGTGAGGCGCCAATTTCCCAAGTTCAAATATACCAGTCCGATCTGGCTGGAGTCCAAAGCCGCGATCGCCCGTTTATAGGCTTGTGAGTTCGCTAAATTTAATGTCGATACCTGGAAATTATTGATCGCCTCCCGCAACACCTTCGGATAGTTGGCGAACAGGACGAAGCGATCGCCCAATACCGCCGTCGCCAGGGTGGGGGCGAGATCCGTCAATTCCGGGGACTCGGATTGGCGGTAGGTAATCGTCACCCCCCGGTAAGGTTCCGACACCACCGAGACACCGGACACCGCCTGCCGCTGCCAAAATAAATCCAGGAATTCCCGACTCTGGCGGGGATTTTCCGAGGTGAGGGCGAGGAGATATCCCGGTTGGCGGCTGTTGCTGGCGTCGCGATCGATGTCCGGGGCCATCAGGGACAGGGTGATTTCCCGTCCCAGCCAGGGTTTGATGTCCCGGCGGTAGTTCAACTCCGTATTTCCGACCAGGACATCCCGAAATTGCTTGAATTCGGCGTGCGATCGCCTCCGTTCCGAGGGTTTCGCCGACACCTGTCTGAAGGCTTCCAGGCGATCGGGATTCACCAGCAGGGAGGCGGTGAAAGGGGCATTTTTCGGCACGAATACGGTCGCCGCCGGGACGGTTTTGGCCTGGGCCCCCAGCAGGGACACGGGACTTTCGCCCAACAGCGTGAAGAAGAAACCGAGCCCCACCAGCAGCAGGGCGGCACTACCGACGCCGAGAAGAATGAAAAATGATCGCAGCTTCATGATTGGAACGGATAAGCAATCGCAGGTCAACGGTTCGGGACCGGTGAAACCGGAAGTCCGAACAGCCCATAGAACATTATGGAGGTGTTTGGCGGTTCTGACTAGCAAGCGGCGGAGGAGGCAGGGGGGCGGAGGGGACGGAGGAAGCGGAGGGGGCGGAGGAAGCGGAGGAGGGCAATAAATTATCAATTATCAATTCTCCCTACACCCTACACCCTACACCCTACACCCTTATTCTCCCCACCCCCTAGAATAAGAAAGGTTCTCACCCCCCAGCGTTCAATGACAGCAACCCCGTCCGTCTCGTCGGCTTGGCAACAGTTACGCAGTGGCGCCATTGGCTGCGATCGCGCTTTGGAGTTGTTGGTGGACTCCGATGGCATCGTCAACCTGAAATTGCTCGATCGCGACGTCAGTTTTCGCTTTTTCCGGGAATTTCCCGATCGCAGCCTCCTCCCTCCGGTGATTCCCCTGCTGCTGTGGCGAAATTGTTACTATCTGGGGTCGCCGGTTTCGGTGGAGATGGAAATCATCCGCCAGATGAGCGAGCGCACCTTTTCGGATATTAAAATTATCGCGATCGACGATAACAGCTACCGCGCCTGGTATCACACCCAAAACGCCGACCCCAACCAGATCAGCGCCACCCCCCTCGTCAATCCCCTCACCGGGGAAGTCGAACAGGAGGACGTCAGCCGCACCACGGAATTGTACCTGTCCAAAGCCGCGGACCAACTGGGGCGGATCAAAACCCTGATTTCCGGGGCCCTGCGAAACCGCGCCAGCGACATCCATTTGGAACCGATGCTGGACGGCTTGCGGGTGCGTTACCGCATCGACGGGATGCTGCGGAATATCACAAGTATCGACCCCGACATCGGGCGCCGGGTGGTGGTGGCGATAAAGGTGATGTCGAATATGGATATCGCCGAAAGTCGCCGCCCCCAGGATGGCCGCATCGGGGAGAATTACGCCGCCGGGAAGGATTTGGAGATCGGGTTGGATATGCGGGTAAGCACGTTGCCCTGCGTGGGGGGTGAAAAGGTGGTGATCCGACTGTTGCCCCAGGAGAACCCGTTTTCGGGGTTGGGGGATCTGGGATTTTCGCCCAAAACCCTGGATATTTACAAGGGATGGTTGGTCCAGCCGCAGGGGATGATTATTTTCACCGGCCCGACGGGTTCGGGGAAAACCAGTACGCTTTACAATAGCCTGCTGGAGGTGGCGACGGACCAGGTGAATGTGGTGACGGTGGAAGATCCGGTGGAATATGTGTTGCCGGGAATCACTCAAACCCAGGTTCACGAACGGGCCGGGATGACGTTTGCGGCGGGTTTGCGGGCAATTTTGCGCCAAGATCCGGACATTATTATGGTGGGGGAAATCCGCGATCGCGAAACGGCGGATACGGCGGTGAGGGCGGCGCTGACGGGGCATTTGGTGTTGACGACGCTGCACACGAACGACGCGATCGGTGCCATTCCCCGTTTAAAAGATATCGGACCAGACCCGGGTTTGATCGCCGATGCGCTGTTGGGAATTGTGGGACAGCGGTTGGTGCGGCACATTTGCCCCCACTGCGGGGCGCCTTATCAACCGTGCGATCGCGATTTGGAAGTGTTGGGATTGACACTAGAAAATGCGAGGGCAGAAAACTGGCGAAAAGGTCGCGGCTGTTCCAATTGTTTTTATTCGGGATTTGCGGGAAGGGAAGCGATCGTGGAACTGCTGGCGACGGACGATCGCATCCGCCAAATCATCTACGAGGGGACCCTGGCGGAATTATATCGCTATCTACACGAGACGGGTTTTTTGTCCTTCCGAGTCGCCGCCGTCGAGAAGGTGACATCGGGAGTAACGACGGTGGAGGAAGTGCAGCGGGTGTTGCCCCGCAGTTCCCTGGTGCGGCGGTTTTGAAATCTATCTATATATAAAGGAAGTTCGGCAATTGAAAGCGTTTGACAAACCCATTCCCAAAGAAAAACTCGATATTCTCGAAAAGAATCGGTCGAACTTATTCGCTTGGCGGGGTCAATTTTCGCCCCAACTGATCGAAACGCTATTGGACGCATATTGTTTGCCCAACTCGGTCATTCTCGATCCGTTCGTCGGCAGCGGAACCGTCTTGTTAGAAGCCGGTCGTCGCGGATTTGAAGCCTACGGTTTTGAAATCAATCCGGCGGCGTGGATTCTCAGCAAAACCTACGAGTTGATGAACGATCCTCACAAAATGGAATTGGTCAAAACCATCAGAAGTGCGATCGACCGTGAATTTCCCTTTAGAATTTTTGATATCGACGAACCGGTTCAAGATTGGGAACCGAAGTTAAAAAAGATTAGAAATAAATTGAATCAAGAAGCAACCGATTTTACACGGTCATTCAATACTGTTTGGATATGGCAGGCACTCTCAGGGAATTGTCGAGAGTCGGCAAAGATGAGGCTCGGGTTATCTTGGTTGTCGGCCATCAATCCAACGTCCTGGGAGTCCCTTTCTACAATGCCGATATTATCGAAAAAATTGCCATCAAAACCCATCTATTTGACAAGGTTTTGCGACAAAAGAGAGAATTTAAAAATAAATTCGGAAAAATTATCCGAGAAGATTTGATCAACTTGATCAATCTCAAGAATGAGAGTAAAATTGATCAAAAAGAGATCGAGACAGTTGCCCGAAAAGAAGCCTTTGATGTTTTGACAGGTAGTCTGTCCTCGGTATCGTCAAAAAATCGTCAACTTCTCGAAAATGCGATCGGCAAAGTTCACGATATTGGAAAAACTCCATTTCTCGAACAGATGTTGATGAAGACCCATAATTTCTCCGTGTCCTCTGATAACACGGTAATCGGTTGGGAAGGAAATGGTGGGTTACGGCGCGGATGAAAAGTTGTGGGTTTTTCCGAAAAATTACGGCCGCGCCTAACCCACCCT
>NZ_JAYFER010000640.1:0-46220 GCF_055795065.1 Lyngbya sp. CCY1209 | reverse complement strand
CATCCAAGGGGATGGAAGCCTTACTGGGAGGTTATTTCAGGCATTTCAGCCTTATTTCATTCCCAAACGAATCGCACTATCGCCTCGTTTATAGCGGTAGCCTGGGCAGGCTTTACCCGTGCTTTGAACTCAAGTACAATCATTTCCTTATACTAGCATATCTGGCGTAAGAATGCGGCTCAAGCCGCCGTTGCTTTTCATCCCTGGGCTAAAGCCGCAGGGCTTTCAAGCTATCGTCCCATTCCGTAAGTAACTCCTGACATCGGTCAAAAAAAACTGTTAGACGCGACGAACATTTTGTACAGCGCGCTGTACAAAACATAGGCAACAGGTACAGGGTGATACAGGTTTCCTGTTACCACATTGGTTTTACCAATGTGGTTTTGCAGAATATGCGATCGCCCGACTTGGGGAGAGAGAGTGAATACTTGATTTGACAGAATACAGGGTATGTGCTAGTTGACTAAAAAATCACTGGGTTTACACTCGTTGGCCAGTGTGCTAGGTATGTATTGAGTGCAAAAAGAGTGTAGCGCCTGCCTTACCAGCAGTATGTCACTGTGTAGAATCGAGTCAGAGTGGGTATTTTCCCACAAATGGGCGATACTGGATTTGAACCAGTGACATCCTGCTTGTAAGGCAGGCGCTCTACCACTGAGCTAATCGCCCCAGTTTTGCGCTGTTCTCCATTGTACCAGCAACCTGTAAAATAAGGAAACAATTTTTCGCACCCCCAGCCAATGCCCTCCGGCAAAACCCACGATCGCATTACTCTCTGGAGCTTGCCACTGGTGGCGGGGTTGACGTTCGGACAGACCCGCAGCAGCCATTTGACCTTACTGGTGTCTGCCAGCTTTCTGTTCGGGGGCCTGATGTTCGGTCCGGATCTCGACATCGACTCCCGCCAATTCCAGCGGTGGGGGTGGTTGCGGTGGATGTGGCAACCCTACCAAAACAGCCTGCGACACCGATCATTTCTCTCCCACGGCCCGTTTATCGGCACGGCTTTGCGGGTGCTCTACCTCGGGACTTGGCTGGCGATTTTTGCGATTCTGGTGGCGATCGCAGCCAATTTTCTGCTACAGGTGGAATGGGACGTTTCGAGTTGGGCAAAAGACGGGGTGCGATCGCTGGCCGAACACCACATCGAAGCGATCGCCATTTTCTCCGGTTTGGAACTCGGGGCGATGAGCCACTATTTGAGTGACTGGGGGTCGTCCGCCTACAAACGCCTGCAAACCAAGGGGGTATCTCAATTTTTCCCCCGACCCGCCCCCCCAAAAAAGCGCAAAACCTCCACCTCCCGCCGTTCCCGTTCCGCCTCCCCGTCGGGTTCGGCCAAAAAAACGACCCGACGCTCCTCGAAGAAGAGTCGGGAGTAGGGAGTCGGGAGTCGGGAGTGGGGAATCGGAAAAATTTTCGATTATCTTATCCTAAAAAAGCAATTACTCACACTCAACACCATGTCCGAGTCTACCAACTCACCCGACACCCTGAAAGCCCTGCAGGAATTGATCGATGTGGTCGCCCAACTGCGATCGCCCGATGGGGGCTGTCCGTGGGATCTCGCCCAAACCCCCCAAAGCCTCACCCCCTACGTCATCGAAGAAGCCTATGAAGTCGTGGATGCGATCGCCACCGGGAACCCGGATGCGATCGCGGACGAACTGGGCGATTTGCTGCTACAAGTGGTTTTACAGGCCCAAATTGCCAGCGAATCCCATCAATTCTCCCTCGCCGACGTCGCCTCCCGCATCACCGAAAAGCTGATCCGCCGCCACCCCCACGTCTTCGGAGATGTCACCGTCGATAGCGTCGAGGAAGTCCGCCAAAACTGGGAGCAAATTAAAGATACCGAAAACGGCGATACCCCGGAAGTGCAGTCCTTGAGTGGAAAACTGAGCCGTTATGCCCGCCAACTCCCCCCCCTGATGGCGGCGATGAAGCTCTCCAAAAAGACGGCGGCGGTGGGTTTCGAGTGGGATAATGCCGAGGGGGTTTGGGATAAATTCCATGAGGAAGTCGGCGAATTTGAACAGGCCCTCCGTCACGAAGATAAAGCCAGCCAACAAGGGGAATTGGGCGATATCCTATTTGTTTTAGTCAATTTAGCCCGGTGGTATGATATCGATCCCCACGAAGCGTTGCGGGAAACCAACCACAAATTCATCCGCCGATTTGCCATGGTAGAAGCGGCCTGCGATCGCCCCCTATCTGACTACACTTTAGCCGAACTTGATGCGTTGTGGGATCGGGCCAAAGCCGCGATCGCGGCTGCAGAAGTCGGTATTAGGGACTCAGGAGTCGGGAAGGATTGACAATTATCCGCCCAACTCCCCAATCATCTTCAGCAGATGATTTGAGCTAGGTAGGGGCCCCGGGCTTGCGCCCTCTTGTCTTCCACAAAAAATAAAGGCGCGGCCCTTTCGCCGCGCCCGAAAAATGTGCCGAGTTCAAACCTTAGTAGGTTTCGACGTGCCAGCGCTTTTCTTTCTTCAGTTGGCGCCGATACTCGGACCAATCGACATCGAACTTGCCAGCCGCGTTGGACATCCCTTCGTCGATGCCGCCTTCCATTCCCTTCAAACCACAAATATAACTGTGGGTGTTGGGTTTCTGGATCAACTGCCACAATTCATCGGCATTTTCTTGAATCCGATGTTGGATGTACATCTTGCCGCCTTCGGAATTCTGCTGTTCCCGACTGATGGCGTAGGTGAGGCGGAAGTTCTCGGGGAACTCACGCTGCAAGGCTTCGAGTTCCTCTTGATAAAGGATGTTGGGGGTGTAGGGGACACCGAAGAACAGCCAAGCCAAGCCTTTGAACTGGTAATCTTCGTGCTTTTCCTTGAACATCCGCCACAGGAAGGCGCGGAAGGGCGCGATCCCGGTTCCCGTTGCCATCATGATGATGGTGGCATTCTCGTCATCGGGAAGCAGCATTTCCTTACCCACCGGTCCGGTGATGGCGACATCCGCCCCGGGTTCCAGGTTGCATAGGTAAGTCGAACAAACGCCGTAGACCGTCTCCCCGGTTTCGGGGTGTTGGTACTCCAACTGGCGGACGCACAAAGAAACCGTCTTGTCGTCTTCATTGTCGCCGTGGCGGGTCGAGGCGATCGAATACAGTCTCAATTTATGGGGTTTGCCTTTGTCGTCGGTACCCGGAGGAATGATCCCAATACTCTGACCTTCGAGGTAGCGCAGGTCGCCGCCCCCGATATCAAAAATCAAGTGACGAACAGTCCCGCTTCCCCCTTCCTTCACCAACTCTTCGTTGGACAAGCATTTGCCAATATATGGGTTTTTGGGTTTGTAAATATTAACGGGAATATCCGTTGCAGATTTCGCATGAGTCATGGGTTTGCTTTTAGTTCCAGATGATTGGCTCTTCTGTCCGTTCTCTGGTGCTGCCTGACTCGCACTCGGAGGCGCTTCCCCCGCCGGGAAGATATTGACAATCCTAGCTCCCATCCGGGAAATCCGGCGCATCTCCTGATTCATGCGTTCGTAGGGAACGGTCAGATAGACCGTGCCGCTGCGACGAATGGGATAGTTGAAGTTGTCAGTGTTTTGCCCCTGACGCATTCCCTCCACTTCAAATACGAAGACACGGCCGGCGGCCCCCGTCTTCATGGCAACACCAGTTCCAATTGGACTGTACATTCGCGATTTCTCCCTTAACAATACCGAGCTATTCACCCACAAACTGTGACAGATCGATCAGTTTCAGCTCTTTTTAAGGTGCAATTGACTTAAATAGTTCGGACAAATCCTCTTCCCCTCCGGTGGGGAGGGGTCGGTCAATTTCCCGAATCTGTCACACTCTGAACTATTCTACCGCTTCCTGTTCCCTGTCTTCCTGTCAGACCCCGGTTTCCCATCAGTTTTCCGTCGCGAGTCCCCCGCCACCGGCCCCCATGTGGGGGAGCGGAAAGGGCGAAAAAGCTTGATATCGTGAGGGTTTGAGGCGTTTGGGTGGGGGGTCGCCGCCGGGAAATGTCAGCGCGATTCTGCGGGCGGACGGGGGAGGGTGAGGGGAATTTCGATCGCGAACTCGGTTCCGACCCCCTCCTGGGAGACGCAGCGCAGGGTACCCCCGTGCTTTTCCACGATAATCTGGTAGCTGGTGGACAGGCCCAGACCCGTCCCCGCACCGACGGGCTTGGTCGTATAAAAGGGATCGAAGATTTTGGCCACCGTCTTGGGACTCATGCCGACGCCGTTGTCGGCGATCCGAATTTGGACGGTTTTGGCTTCCGTGAGTATGGTGCTGATCCAAATACAGCTCGGGTCGGAAACGATCGCTTCGAGGGACCGATCGCGATCGCGGTCGTGGATGGCGTCGATGGCGTTATTGAACAAATTCAGCAAAACCTGATTCAATTGTCCGGCGTAACATTCGATGCGGGGTAATTCTCCGTACTGCTTTTGAATTTGAATCGCCGGGTGTTTGGGTTTTTCTTTCAAACGGGTTTCCAGGATCGTCAGGGTGCTGTCGATGTTGTCGTGCAGGTCGATATCTTTGACCTCCGATTCGTCGAGTCGGGCGAAGGTCCGCAGGGATTTGACGATATCTCGGATGCGATCGGCTCCGGTTTTCATGGATTTGTAAATCCGGGGATAATCTTCGATTAAAAACTCCAGGTCGATCGCCTCAATTTCGTCTTCTATGTCCGGGTCGGGTTCGGAATAGTGTTTTTGATACAGTTCGATCAACCCGACCAAATCTTGGGTATATTCTTGGGCGTGGGTGATGTTGCCGTAGATGAAACTGACGGGGTTGTTAATTTCGTGGGCTAACCCCGCCACCATCTGTCCGAGACTCGACATTTTTTCGGATTGAACCAACTGCACCTGAGCCTGTTGGAGTTGGTGCAGGGTTTTTTCGAGGGCTTCCGTTTGCGCCCGGGCAATCCGGGCGGCTTCTTGGGTTTCCGTATACAATTCGGCTTGGTTCAAAGCGATAACCAACTGATTGGCGATCGCCTCCAACAATTCCACTTCGCTTTTCGTCCAAGGGCGGATGTCCTGGCAGTGTGCCAACACCAACGCACCTTTTTTTTGCTGCTGGGTTTGGATGGGTAAAATCAACACCGAATTAAATTCCAGGACGAGGAAAAAATTGCGGATCGCCGGGGTCGTACAGGTGATGATATCATCAATTTGGATGGGTTCTCCAGCCAAAACATATGGGCTGACCGGGTGCAGGGCGTCGCCGGGATAGAGTTCGGTGATGCTGGGCAAGCTATCGATTTTGGCTTCTTTGCGGACTTCCCATTCCGGGGGTTCTGAGTCGGTTCGATACCAGACAAAGTAGGTGCGATCGATATCCAAAATACGGCGAATTTCCAAAACTGTGGTCAGCAATACCGTGTCGGGGTCGAGGGAATTGCGAATTAAATCGGTGATGAAATTTTGCAGGGTTTCCCGTTCGGCAAGCTCCCGCAGTTGAGTCTCCGATCGCCTCAAATTATTTTCCATTTTTTTGCGATCGTTGATATCGAAGGAAGTACCGACGATCCGATACATCCGCCCGGATTCATCAAAAATTGGATTGAGGGTGGTGAGGACAAAAATTTCCTTGTTATTCCAATTGACCGTTTCTTCATAACAGACAGATGTCCCTCGATCAATACAATCTTGGTAGTGGTATCGAAAAATTTCGGCATATTCAGGGTCGAAAATATCTGCGGGGGTTTTGCCTCGGATCTGCTCGGATTTGATCCCGGTAATTCGTTCGCTTGCCGGGTTCCAACTCACATAACGAAAATCATTGTCGGGAGTTAAATCAATCACAAAAATCGCCTGTTCGATGCCGTCGTAGATGCTGCTGAGGAACTGTTCGCGATCGCGTAAATCGATTTCCGCCGTTTTGCGATCGGTGATATCCATCGCCGTTTCAAACAGCCGCAAAACCTGTCCGGCTTCGTTCCGAACCACTTCGCCCCGGCCGTGAATGTAGCGGATTTCCCCGTCGGGCCGAATAATTCGATGGTCGATTTCGTAGGAGACTCCTTCTGACAACGCTCGTTCGACTTTCTGCAGCCACATCTCTCGATCTTCGGGATGAATGAGTTCGATCAATTTTTTAAAGGTCGGACTTGTTTTTGTTTCCGCCAAACCGAAAATATGGAACAGTTCCTCGGACCAGTTAATTTCTTGGGTGGCGACGTTATATTCCCAGTTGCCGACGTGGGCGATATGCTGGGCCATTTCCAAGTCCCGGGTCAGCCGCATCGTCGCCTTTTCGGTTTCCTTCCGTTCGGTGATATCTCGGTTGCTGGCCCGCCGCCCCCGATACCGTCCCGCCACGTCGTAAATCGGCCGGCAAATATGACCAATCCAGCGAATTTTGTCGTCGCGGGTGACAATTCGGAAATCAAATTCTACCCCTTCATCCTCAGTCGATTCTCCATTCAAATGGGCAAGTACCCGATCGCGATCGTCCGCAAAAATAATCTGTTCCAAAAGCGTCGGATTGGCTAAAAATGCTGCGGCCGGATATCCGGTGATGCGATCGCATGACGGGGAGACGTACCGCATTTTTCCGTCGGGATCGATCCAGTATTCCCAATCATAGGTAAAATCCGCCACGGTGCGGAACCGTTCCTCGTTTTCCCGCAACTTTTGCTCGATCGCTTTATTTTCCGTAATATCCCGACCGACACCATAGATGGCATCGAAATCCAGAACCGGAACGAACGTCCAAGACATCCACTTTTTTGCCCCGTTTTGACTCAAAAATTGGGTGTCAAATGTGGCGATATTTCCCCGTTTTAAATTTTCAAACTCTGCCAATACTCGATCTCGATCTTCATCAGGGACGAGTTCGGAAAATTGACCGTCTATCAACTCATTCAAATCCCGTCCGATCGCCCTTTCCCAAGCCGGGTTGAGAAACTTAATTTTTCCCTCCGGGTTGAGGATGGCGACCAGATCGATAATGTGATCGAACAGTCGGGCAATTTCCCGGCGATTTTTCAGCCATTCGCTGATTCGCTTTTGGACCGCAATCAGGAGTTTTCGCCGGCTCGGTTTCAAGAATTCGTCCGGATTATAACCGAGTGTTTTATCAAATAAATATTGACCGTTATGAAGGAAATCAGCATTATATTGATCGTTCAATTCCAGGGTGCGATCGCCCGCCAATTCCACAACCGTCCCATTCCAAACAATTTCATTTTTTTCTCCTTTTTTGGGTCGAGCTCGGGTTAATAACAATTTGATTTGACCGCCGGGATTGACGTATTGCCACTGTCGCTGATAGGATCGACTTGGAGAAATAATATCGGCAGAATTTTCCCCGTCATCAACCCCCCAAATCAACTCGAACAGACGTTTTTTATCGATCGCTTCGATCTCGTAAATCTCCGAGAATCCGGGGCTGATGTAGGTAAATTCACCGTCACCGTCCGCCGAGATGACATATTGAAAAATAACCCCCGGAATGTCGGCAACGACGGAGCGAATGTGTCGGCAATCATCCATCATGTCGCGGTCGAGAATTGCCGGGTTTGCTTTCGGGTTTCGTTTGGGGGGCATTCTCACTAAACCTCAATTCGTTTTAAAAGCTGTTCTAAGTTGAGATAAAAGAATAGGTCATCTTCGGAAGGATGAATGAGTTTTTCAATGACCGACCCCAGATTTCCCTGGCGATAGGAATCGGGAACGTCTGAAAATTGGGATTCGGGAACGTCTAACACCCTCGGCAACTCCGGTATCGGAATGGCAATATATTGAAATCGCTCCGAGGCATCTTCTTTTTTATTATGACGGATAGACTCGGAAAAATTTGTAACAGAACATTGAGTTTCTTCCGGCGTACAAATGATCGAGTAATGGTATACTTGGGGCCGATCGCGATCGAGGAGGAGAACGCCCAGATCGATGAGGGGAATCGTCTCGCCCTGGTACTTAATCAAACCCCGGCCACGATTGAAGGTACCGTAAACTTTAAATTCGTGCAGAACCCGCACCACCCGGGCGATGGGGAGGGCGTAACATTCTCCCTCCAACTCGAAGGCGATCAATTTTTGGGTGGGGGTGCGCTGCCGAGCCTTCGGGACACCGAAGCGGTGCAGGTGAGTCATGTTTAGGGTGTAGGGTGTAGGGTGTGGGGAAAATTGACAATTATCAATTATCAATGATTGACCAGGGTCGCGATCGCCTCCAATAATTGGTTTTCGTTGTACGGCTTGGTAAAATACTCGGATGCACCCAAACTAATCGCCAGTTGTCGGTGTTTCATGCCGCTGCGAGAGGTAAGCATGGCGACGGGAAGATCTCGGAAAACCGGCTGAGATTTCAGGGTTCGCAACAGTTCAAACCCGTCGATTTTGGGCATTTCGATATCCGCGATCACCAAATCGCACTCGATCCCCCCCTGCAATTGATCCAGGGCTTCCTGCCCGTCTTTTGCCATGAACACGCGATAATGGGCGCGTTTAAGCAGAACCGAGAGCAATTGCCGGATCGTATAGGAATCGTCCACGACCAAAATGGTGGGGGCGGCCCGTCCGTTGGCGCTGGTGGCAGTCGGGGCGGCCCGTTCCTGCACCGCCACGGTCGTCCCGGCGGTGGCGGGGTTGACCTGGGCGATCAGGTCGTCAACGTCCAGAATCATCACCACGTTGCCGTCTCCTAAAATTGTACTGCCGACGATCCCCGGAGGTTTGGACAGGGGCGAGGGCAGGGGTTTGACGACGATCTCCTGCTGGCCCACCAGCCGCTCGATCGCGATCGCCAAAATGCCCTCGGCCGACGCGACGACCAAAACCGGGATGTAATCTTGGTTGAGGGGGTCGGGGGACGGCCCGTCGGGGTTCGGGAGGCTATAGTGCAGCAACTCCTGCAAACGGACGAGGCGGATAAATTCCCCCCGCCAAGGCAACATCGGCTGATTTCCCGCCATCTGAATCTGGTGGGCTTCGAGATGCAAAATTTCCTCGACAGCATCCAGGGGCAGGGCAACGGTGTTGTGGTCCACCCGCACCAACAGGGCGCTGGCGATGGACAGCATCAAGGGCAGTTTGAGAATAAAACGGGTCCCCTTTCCGGGCCGAGAATCGACTTTAATCGACCCCCGCACCTTCCGCAAATTGGTGCGGACGACATCGAGTCCCACCCCGCGACCGGATAGCTGGGTGGCCGTGGATGCGGTGCTGAAACCGGGGGCGAACAGGAATTCGTAAAGGTCAGCCAGGGACAGGTCCGTCGCCTGTTCGGCGGCAACCATGCCGTTGGCGATCGCTTTTTTGCGGATCGCCTCCGGGTCGATGCCCCGGCCGTCATCGGCGACGCTGACGACGGTTTGCCCCCCCTGGTGGCCGGCGGCAATTTCGATCTGGCCGCTGGCGGGTTTGCCGGTTTTGCGACGTTCCTCGGGGGGTTCGATGCCGTGGTCGAAGGCGTTGCGGAGGAGTTGCACGAGGGGATCGCGGAGGGCATCGACGAGGCTTTCGTCGATTTTGGTTTCCCGTCCCAACAGCAGGAGGTTGACATCTTTATCGTGGGCGCGGCAGAGATCCCGCAGCGCCCGGGGCAGGTGATCGACGCAGCGGCTGAAGGGAACCACCCGCAAATTGTAAACCCGCGATCGCAGTTGGTCGGTGATGCGGCGGATCTGTTCGGTGTTGGCATCGAGTCCGATGGAGAGTTCGTCGATGCGGGCGCTGGATCGGGCGATCGCATCCGTGGTTTCGATTACCGATTGGGCGGTGCTGTGGAATTCGGTGTAGCGGTCGAGTTCGAGGGGGTCGAAGGTGGGGCGCGATAGGTGGCTGCGCGATCGCGATTTGACCTGGGGATGAATACTGAGGCGATCGTACTCATCCCGCAATTCTCCCCCGAATTGATTCAACTCGAACAGGTTGCGGCGGATGCGTTTGGCTTCCGATCGCACTTGGGCCTGTTGCACTTCCAAATGGGTGCGGTGGATGACCAATTCCCCCACCAAATTCACCAATTCCGTCAGGTGTTCCAAATCCACGCGGATGGTGGGACGCTGCCAATTTTGGGTCGGGGGCGGGGCCGTTTTTTCCAGCACCGGTTCGGGCGGTGTTTCTGCGGGTGCAATTGCCCCGGTGATGGGTTTGCCCTCCAACACCCGGTCCCGGGCGGTTCCCAGGGACTCGGCGATCGCCCACCCCCGTTTTTGCAAGGATTCCGGGGAAAGTTCCGGGGAGTCGATCAGTTCCCGCAGGGGTTCGGCTAGTCGGGAAAATTCCGGCAATTCCAACATCGCCCCCATCCCCGAAAGTTGATAGTAAATTTCGTTGAGTTGGGCGAGGGTTTTCGCCTGGGTTTCGGCCGTGACTTGAGACAGTTCCGCTTCCAGGCGATCGAGGAGGGGGGGCAGTTCCGTATCGAAAATGGTGCGAATAATATCGGCGGAAATGGGTGAATCGCTTTGGCTTCGTTCGGGCGGTTGGTTGCTCCCATATCGCTCTTGCAGGCGAGTTTTTATCGGTGAAATACTGGCGATTTCAGCGGCCGCGATGGGTTCATTGCGGCTCGTTTTTTCCACCAACTCTTTGAGGCGATCGACCCCGTTCAACAAGTCGGTGATCGTATCCGGATTCAGGGAAGTGAGGTCGGCGCGATCGCGCAAAATCCCAAAACAATCCTCCAAAGTATGGGCGACATCGGCAACGGTTTCCAACCCGAACATCAAAGCCGCCCCCTTAATCGAGTGTGCCGCCCGAAACAACTGCTGCACCCGCTTTTCTCGATCTTCGAGTGTCTCATCTTCCTCCATCGCCAACAAATTTTCCTCCATCGACTGGAGAAAATCTCGGCTTTCGGCAATAAAGGTTCCGATTAGGTGGCTGAAGTCATCCATTTTTTATGGGGAGTCGGGAGTCGGGAGTCGGGAGTCGGGGGGAAATAATTGATAATTGATAATTGATAATTGATAATTATCAATTTATTTCCCCATTCTAATTAACTTTGAAACTTGGCGACAGATTTCTGCAATTTGCCGACCGCAACGGAGAGCCCGTTGAGGGTGGTGGTCACGTCTTCGGCGTTGTGGGCGGTGGTGTCGGCGATTTGGTTCACCTCCGTCATGGTACTCGAAATTTCCTCGGCGAAGGCGACCTGTTTATTGCTGGCCCGGGTGATATTTTCAATCAGGGCATTCATCTCGCGGCTGACGCGGATGATGTCCACCAGGTGGGTTTTGGCCTGGGCGGCGAGTTCGGTGCCTTCGACGACTTCCTGGGTGCCGGTTTCCATCGCCTGCATCACCCGGCCGATTTCGGTTTGGATGGTGCCGACAATTTCGGAAATTTCCTCCGTGGCACCGCTGGAACGTTCGGCCAGTTTGCGGACTTCCTCGGCGACGACGGCGAAGCCGAGCCCCTGTTCCCCCGCCCGGGCCGCTTCGATGGTGGCGTTGAGGGCCAGGAGGTTGGTTTGGGCGGCGATTTGGGAGATGGAGGTGACGATTTTGCCGATTTGCTGGGAGGATTCCCCCAGGCGTTTCATCATTTTGGCGGTGTCGGCGATGGTGCGGCGCAGTTCGTCGATGCCTTCCACGGCGCGATCGACGGCCACCCCCCCGGCTTCGGCGGTTTGGGCGGATTCCCGGGCGACCTGTTCGGCCCGTTGGGCTGCGTCGGAGACATCTTTGATGGAGTTGACCATCCGCTCGACTTTCCGCAGGGCCTCTTCGAGTTGTTGGGCTTGGGTGCGGGCGCGGCGGGCCAGTTCGTCGGTGCTGGCGATGGATTCTCCGGCGGTTTGGGTGACTTGTTGGGCGAGTTGCTGGATGCCGTTGACGACTTTCCGCAGTTCGCTGACGAGGTAGTTGAAGGAGTCGGCGACGGCGCCGAGGACGTCGTTGGTGACTTCGGCTTTGACGGTGAGATCGCCTTGGGCGGCACCTTTGATTTCGCCGAGGAGTTTGAGGACTTGTTCGGTGAGGGATTCGGCTTCGGCCTTCCGTTCGGCGGCGATTTTTTCGAGGTTTTCTTCGGCCTGTTTGCGATCGCTGATATCGATCCCCATTTCGACGACGAGTAAAGTTCCGTCGGTGTCGGTGAAGGGGTAGTCGTAAATTTGATGGGTTTTGCCGCTCCTTTCGTCGTGCCATTCCCAATTTTGGGATTGTTGGGTTTCAAATACCCGGAAGGTGGGGCAGGTTTCACAGGGTTGGTCGCGATCGGCTACGACTTCGTAGCAGGGGCGATCGCCGGCCTCGCCGAACTGTTCCCGAAATTGGCGGTTGGCAAATCGCACGGAATAGTCCGGCGCCTGTAGGTACAGAAAGGCGGGGATACCGTCGAGGATGCTGAAGAGTCGTTGTCGCTCTTCTTTGAGGTTTTTTTCGGCGGCTTTGGCGGCGGTCACGTCCCGGGAAAATCCCAAGACGGCAAAGATGTCCCCGTTTTCGTCCCGCAGGGGCAGTTTTTGGGTGTCGAAAATATGTTCCGAACCGTCGGCGAAGGTGGCATAATCGTCGGAGTTGCGGAGGGATTGCCCCTGCCGCAAGACGGTTTCATCATCTGGGCGAAATCCGACAATTTCCTGTTCGGGATCTCCGAAAATCAGCGGTTTGGGAAAACCGACTTCGAGATCGTCTTTCCCGACCATTTCTTCGGGGGTGGTATTGAGGGCGGTGGCAAAACTTTGGTTGGCTAAAAGATAGCGGAAGTTGCGGTCTTTGACGAAGATTAAATCGGGGGTGGTGTCGATGACGGTGCGGAGGAGGCGTTGCGATCGCTCCACTTCCAACAGGGCTTCCCGCCGTTGGGTTTCTGCGGCGATGCGATCGCTCACGTCGATCCCCATTTCGATCACCAACTGCTGTCCGTCGATGTCGGTGAAGGGATAGGCGTAAATGTCATAGGTGCGCCGATTTTTGGGGTTTTCCCACTGCCACACCGCCGGTTGTTGGGTTTTGAATACCTCGAAGGTCTGGCATTCGGGGCAGGGTTGGGGACTGGCGGCGAGGACTTCGTGGCATTTGCGATCGCGCAGCGTGCCGTCAGGCGTATCGGCGCTTTCTCCGAATTCTTCCCGGGCGGTTTTGTTTAAAAATCGAACCGAATAATCGGGGGCTTGCAGGGAGATAAAAGCGGGGAGGGCGTCGAGTAATGAAAACAGCCGTTGGCGTTCGGCTTCGATTTTTTCTTCGGCGTTTTTTCGCTCTTGAATTTGCTGTTGTAAGGTTTGATTGACGGCTTCGAGTTCTTCGGGGCTGGTGAAGGCGATCGCCCGGGGTATAAATGGCACCATCTCGAAGGCGGTATAGACGGAAATGAGGGCACAACTGGCTTTTATCGTACCGGAAACCCAGTAATCGGGATGCCACAGCGTCCAAATTGACATCAGGTGCGTCAGGCCGCAGGAGATAATAAATGCCCCGAATAGCAGTAGAATTCCGCCGAAGGACAGGTCTTTCCGTTTCCAAACGAAATAAATCAATAACAGGGGAATGGAAAAGTAGGCGAGGGCGATCAAACCGTCCGATATGACGTGCAACGCGACGAGGGGCGTTTTCCACAGGTAGCAGTGGCCGTGGGGGATGAATGGTCCGGACAACCACTGAGTTAAGTTTTCTTCCATATCCAATTTTTCTCGTTGACAGCCAAGAAGAAGCGGGAGTCGGGAGTCGGGAGTCGGGAGTCGGGGAAAGGCAATTGATGATCGACGTTCGATTGTCAGTTACCCTCCCATTCGGAACCTTCATTTTTACCAGCGGGGACAGTGGGCGATCGCCTCGATATCGACGATGGTTAATAGATCACCCTGGTGATTGTACAAACCCTGTAAAAAGGGGACGATTTCGGCGCTGGCATCTGCGGCTGAACTGATTTTATCGGGGTTGAGAGAAACCACTCCTTCGACGCGGGATATCGCCAAACCTACCCGCATCATGGGGAGGGTCAAATCTCGGGGATCGGGGGCTTCCACCACCAAAATTCGACTCTCTTCCTGGGTGGAATCTACGGGTTTTAAGCCCAGGAAAATGCCGAAATCTGCCACGGATAAAATCTCCCCCCGCAGGTTCGTCAATCCCAGCAAAAAGGGTTGAGTATTGGGGACGGGTGTAATTTGCTGTTTGCTCAAAAATAGGACTTCCCGGACGGAGGTCAGGGCGATCGCAAATCGGCTGCGATCTTGGCGGAAACTGAGATATTTCCGTCTGGCTTCTGAAGGAACCGATCGCGGGTTGGGCGTTGGGGAAATCATTTCCGAATGGGTCACACCAACAGACGCCGAATCATTTCGATCAACTGTTGGGATTCAAAGGGTTTTCCTAGGTAGGCATCGGCCCCCAATTCCGTTCCCCAGGTGCGGTCAATTGCGGTATCTTTTTGGGTGCAAAAAACCACGGGTAAATGTTCGGTTTTGGGATTGCTTCTCAACTCCCGGATCACTTCAAATCCGTTCATGCGGGGCATGATCACGTCCAAAACGACCAGATCCGGCGGCTGGTCTTGAATTTGGGCGATCGCTTCGTCCCCGTCGCTGGCTTGGCGGACTTGGAATCCCGACTCTTTTAAAATACCGCTGATTAGTGCCAATTCGGTTTCTACATCATCAACAACTAAGACCGTACTCATGGTTTCCGTTCTCCTAATTTTAGGGTGAAATTCACCGGACTTCTGCCGTCACGGCGAGTATTTTTTGAACCACTTCTTTCAGGTGTGTGGCATCGAAAGGCTTGGTCAAATATTCCGTTGCACCCGCTAAACGTCCTTCGATTTTGTCGTACATCGAATCTCGTGCTGTCAACATGATAATCGGCAAATCGCGCAAGTGGGGCGATCGCCGGATAATTCGACACAATTCTAAACCATTGACCCCCGGCATCGATACGTCCAACAACAGCAAGTCGATGGACTCGTGGTGTAAGAACGCCAACGCTTCGACCGTATTGTTGGCGACCATGACCTTGTAGGTGCTTCTGAGGGTCTGTTTGACGATCTCTTGCATGGAAACACTATCATCCACTGCCAGAATCGTCCGCCTGGGTGGTGTATCAGAGGGCATGATGGTTCTCCTCCATTTTTCGGTAATACAGTGAAAAACGGGCGATCGGCACCCCGATCTCTCGCCTCGACATTTTTGATGATCAACCGATGGTCTGTCGGGTCTATCTCGGCTTGTCCGGCTCTTCGGTCAGCTCAAACGGGCATCGCCAGCGATTGGGAATTGAGATTCGGTGGCCATGAAGTTCAAAAAAATAAACGTGACGTCAACTTTTTAAATTTTTGATACGAAAGTCCCAATTCAATTATATGACAATTGCCCGAAACTGTACAGTCTTCCAAGTTGGCGATCGATGCACACCCCATTTTTTTAATGCCATCCCGGACACTTGGGGTTAAACTAAAGGAACCCGACCTGCCAGGAGAGGAGTATGGCGCGAGGCGATCAAATTTATGCATATCGGGAATTCTGGAATATGGATGGGGTGTACGAGCACCACGGCATCGACTGCGGCGACGGTACAGCCATCCACTACCGCAAGCCCAGCGAGACGATCGAACGGACTAGCCTGGAAACCTTCGGCCGGGGCCAAAGAATTTACATCCGATCCTATCCATTCCGCTACATTGCCGATACGACGATCCGGCGGGCTGAAAGTCGGCTGGGAGAACGCAAATATAACCTATTATTTAACAACTGCGAACACTTCGCAACTTGGTGCATCACGGGGGTCAGCGACAGCCGCCAAATTCGCAATTTTATCCCCGTCCTCAGCCAAATCAATGTCGATACGTTAAATGAACCGATCGCCCAGGCGTTGGGAGAGGCGCGATCGCAAAATTTATCGGGTCTTTTGAACGGCGCTTTAGCCGATATCAAAACCGCCTGGGATGACATCCAACCCCAGTATCAAGACGCCTTAAATGAGATGAAAGATTGGCATCGGGTGGCGGCGGAGGCGATGAGGCGAAACCGAGAAGATTTGGCGCGGTCAGCCCTGAACCGGAAACTGATCTACAAGCAGCGGGCGCGGGAACTGGAAGGGGATTTGAAAAAGTTGGCGACTTTGACAGAAGATTTAGTTCGCAACCGCAGCGATTTGGAAATTTAGACGCGATCGGTTTGGGAGGCAACCCTGTAAGGTAGCCCCCACCGATGAAATTTGAGCGGAAATCAATGCTTTTATGTCTTGAATATTGAATGATTTTCATGATAAACTGATGATGACGGTTTGACCGGCGCTTGGCAGATGAGTTACTGTATCAACCCCCGATGCCTGCAACCTCACAATTCTGACACTGCCAAATACTGCCAGAGTTGCGGTTTTTCGTTGCGACTGCAAAATCGCTATCGCCCGGTACAACCCATCGGTCAGGGGGGGTTCGGTCGGACATTTTTGGCGATCGACGAACAAATTCCGTCCCGTCCGAATTGCGTGATCAAAGAGTTCGATTTCCCCGAACGGGATGAAAGCTACGATCGCGCCGTCAAATTATTTCACCAAGAGGCGGTGCGTCTGGACTGTTTGGGGGAACACCCGCAAATCCCCAAACTCCTCGCCCACTTCGATGAACATCAACTGTTATTTTTAGTCCAGGAATATATCCCCGGAAAAACCCTATGGCAGGAATTCCAACGGGACGGGGTATTTGATGAAGAACAAATTTGGCAATTATTGCGAGAATTACTGCCGGTGCTCCAGTTTATCCACGATCGCAATATCATCCACCGGGATATCAAACCCGCCAACCTGATCCGCCACTCTCTCGCCCCCCCGATCCCGCCTCCCCCCGCCCGTTTTAACAGTCCGGACACAGCCGGGGAAACCCGCACCAGCGCCGGAATTCGCGATCGCCCCCGGATTCCCTCACCGCCCCCGCCGCAGCCGAAAAGCGTTTCCAAATCGAAGTCAAAATCTACCCAATCTGGCGCGATCGTTTTGATCGATTTTGGGGTGGCAAAACTGCTGACGGCCACCGCCCTCAGCAACACCGGAACCGTCGTCGGCAGTCCGGAATTTATGGCGCCGGAACAAACGCGGGGGCGAGTTTTTCCAGCCAGTGACCTCTACAGTTTGGGGGCAACTTGCCTGTATTTACTCACCGGAATTTCCCCCTGGCAATTGTACGATCCGGTGCGGGAAAAATGGGTTTGGCGGGATTTTTTAACCGCCGATCGCGCCGTCAGCCCCCACTTGGGAACGATTCTCGACGGGTTGGTCAACAATCAGATCCGCGGCCGCTATCCCTCGGCACAAGCAGTTTTAGAAGCGATCGCACCCAAACCCAAACCCAAACCCAAATCGAAAATGTCTACCCCTAGGCAAAATAACAGTTTGTCGGGGATATTGGGGAAACTGATTCCGGGTGGTGGCCAACTTCCCAAAAATGACATCCTGGCATCGGAACGGGGGGTCGATTATCGGGATCTGCGGCAACTTTTGGCGAGTCATAGGTGGCGGGAGGCGGACCGGGAAACCTGGGTGGTGCTGTGTCGGGCCCTGGGAAGGGGGGGACGGCCCTACCTGCACCCCACCGACCTGAAACAATTACCCGGGCCGGATTTAGAGACGATCGATGGCCTGTGGGTGAAATACAGTCGAGGTCGGTTCGGATTCAGCGTCCAAGCCGAGATTTTTGGGGAAGTCGGGGAAGATTACGGAAAATTTTGCGATCGCGTCGGTTGGCTGACCTACATTCCCCACAACCCGACGACGGGTTTCGACTACCGCCTCCGAGCCCCCGCCGGCCACCTCCCCACCCGCAGTTGGGTGATGGGGGGTGGCAAGTGGTGGCAGCATTTGGAGATGATGACGGAACGGTTGCGAGAGTGCGGCCTGTTGTAGGGGGTAACGGGTCGCGATCGCGGACGAAAACCGTTAAAATTGAGACTGAGCACCGTAGAGTAAGGAATCACTATCCCATGACCACAGAAGTCCCTCAACCGACGACGACTCCCAATTTGGAAGAACCGAAATTCGGATTTAATTATTATGCCGAACGCCTGAACGGTCGGGCGGCGATGGTGGGATTTGTCATCACATTGGCGATCGAATATTTCACCGGACAGGGACTGCTCGCTTGGCTGGGTTTGAGTTAAACAACCCGCCGGGATAAGGATAGAAGAATCCCCCCCAGCCCCATCCCCCCCAGCCCCCCTTTGAAAGGGGGGAGAATGGGTTTCAAAGTTCTTGCAGAAGGGGGGAGAAGGGCTCTCAAAGTCTCCCTTTGAAAGGGGCGAGAAGGGCTCTCAAAGTCCCCCTTTCAAAGGGGGATTTAGGGGGATTTTACCTGGGCAATGGGCGGAAAATCCCCCCCGGACTCCATCCCCCCCAGCCCCCCTTTGAAAGGGGGGAGAATGGGTTTGAAAGTTCTTGCAGAAGGGGGGAGAATGGCTCTCAAAGTTCTTGCAGAAGGGGGGAGAATGGCTCTCAAAGTCCCCCTTTCAAAGGGGGATTTAGGGGGATTTTACCTGGGCAATGGGCGGAGAATCCCCCCCGGACTCCGTCAATAACTCGCTGATTGGCGTAGTAGTAAGCCAACGCCGCATCAACCTGCGCCAATGTTAAATAATCCTTGTCGGCGACAATTTCATCAGCCCCGTAACCTTGCTTGTAGAGGGCGACGATTCGCTGAACGGAAGTTCCGGTTCCCGAGATAATCGGACGCCCCCCTTGGATGTCCGGATTGCTGGTGATCAAACTGCCAATATCAACTAAAGTTTGCGACATGGGTTTGATTGAGTGCGATCGCATCCTCCCAATTCTAGCACCCGGCCGGGGCTAAAGCCCAACAACAAGACGATCGCCCGTTGTTGCGCTTTGGCGCCACCAGCCCGGTTTAAACCCTAGTGAACCAATTCGATCGCACGCTTAGTCAAAGCCTCGGCAGTCAAACCGTTGAACGCCATCACCTGACCCGCGCTGGAGGCCGTTTCGCCCCGCTTCCAGGCGAAGGTATCCCGCTTGACAGAACTCCGCAACATGATCGGTTCGAGCATTAAACTGGCGCCGCCCGTCACCCCGATCAGGGCGTCGCCGCCGAACAATTTATCGAAGGCTTCATCACTCATAAAATCGCCGTCCGCTTCCGAGCAGGTATTCCAAGCAACATCGCTCGGACGATACAGGCGGCGGGGGTTAATAACGGACACAATCCGAGTGCCGATGCCCTCAGTTTCCAGGTAAGCCGCCGCTTCAAAAACCGGGATCAATGTCATGTCTCCAAGCACGGCAAACACCACCGTTTTATCGCCGGAAACCTCTTCCAAAATAACGGCACCGTCCCGCAACCCTTGGCGCGTCTGTTCAAAGGTGGTGCGGATGGGCAGGGGGGACTTACTGGCAGTAATTGTAATCCCCTTATTTTTGGTCGTCAGCGCCCACTCGTAACAAACTTGGATGCTGTTGGCGTCGGGGGGGAACACCGGGAAAACGTTGCCGTTCCGCATCATCGCCGCGAAATAGGCCTCGATTTCCGGTCGCTGGTGGGTCCAGCCGTTGCGGCCCTGTTCCAGGGCTCCGGCGGTGAACAGGGTAATCGTCGAGGGGGTGGGGCGGCGCAGTTCGGCCATCGCCTGGGTGACGGTTTGCCAAATCGGCAGGCCGTTGATGGCGAAGGATTCGTAGGAACACCACAGCGTCCGTGCGCCCATCAATGCCAACCCTGCCGCCAGTCCCGCGCAGGCATCCTCGCTGAGGGGTTCGTAAACCTGCCCGTGGGGTCCCTGGAAGTAGAGGTCGTCGGGGGTGGGGTGGATGATTTTCAGGGCTTGGTTGATGTTGTTGATGCCGGAGGCGGCGTTGCCGTCGGCGTTGGTGACGACGAAGTGGGGGTCCTTCTGGCCGACGTGGGCGACCAGTTCACCCATTGCGGTGGTCGCCACTTTCGGATCGCCGCCGACGGTATACTCTTCTAAAGGCAAAGTCCCCAGATCGGCGATCGCATACTCAAATTCGGTGACGACGGTTTTGGAAGCCGGCCCGCCGCCGGCCCGTTCCAGGTTTTTGCGGACCAATTCCCAGGCTTGGATGGGGAGAGCCCGTTCTTGGAGGGTTTTGATAATGTTGGGATTATCCAGGGTATCTCCGGCATAGAGGTTGTGGGATTTGGCGCCCCGGGCGTGGACTCCGGCGCCCTTGAGTTGTTTGATGATGAACACCGTCAGGGTGCCGCCGAGGGCGGATTTGGCGGCTTTGTCCGCGGCTTCCAAAACGGCCTGGGTGAAAGCCATCCGCCGGTCCAGGGAGAAAGCCGTGCTATCGACGTAATCGCCCGGTTGGTTTTGGTCGTCGAAGTCTTTGGCGTCCACCAGGATGACTTCGGCGAAGCCGTTGCCTTTCCAATAGGCGATCATTTCCTCGTTGGTTTTGGTGGAAACCATGCTGTGGTGTTCCTGGCTGTAGCCGTTCCACACCAGGACGGGGAGGAAGTTGGTGACGTCGGGGTAGGCGGTGTTGAAGTGGGCCATGCTGCTCATGGGGTAGGGTTCGCCCATGCCGCCGTCGCCGAGGGTGAAGGGGAAGAGTTTGTCCCGGTGCAGGAGGGCGGCGGACATCGCGAAGTGCTGGCCCTGGCCGAGGGGGCCGGCGGGGTTGAGCAGTCCGGGGATGTAGCCGGAGAGGTGGCCGAGGAGCCCGTGCATTTCCCGGAAGCGATCGCGCAATTGTTGGACGGTGTAGATTTCCATGTCCTCCAGGGAGCGATCGAGGAAGACGGCGCTGTAAAAACCGGGGGCGTGGTGCCCGACTTCGGTGATGATGTTTTTGTAGCCCAGCATCACCAGGGCGGCGTAGGCTTCGGCTTGGCTGGCAAAACCGCCGGGGTGTCCGGAGGCTTTGCTGCCGGTGACTTGCAGGATCAGGTAGCGCAGGGCGTCGGCGTAGAGCAAGGTCTGGTAGACGCCGGCGGGGTCGCGGGGGTCGGAAATGGCGGTTTTTCCTTCCGCGATCGCCGGAGTTTGACCGTAGGTTTCCAACCTGGGGAATGTTTCGCCAAAATACTGGATGCCCTGACAGAATTCGGGAATCGACGAGACGGGTTTCGGCGTGGTTGCAGTCATGCTTTATACCTGGTTATTTTTCCGGTTTTGATGGTTAAGGATTTATTTTACCGAAAAATGGGGTCTGAACTGCCGGGCCCCTATTAAAGATCGCGATCGCACCCCTGCCGTTTGCCTGAACAGTTGCCTGTTTTTTGGCTATCACATCCCGTCACTTTTGTCAATGTCAATTTCGCGGAAAGCGACGATTTCGCCATCCTGCCGGATCTCCGGAAAACCCGCATTTACATGGCGTCCGGATCGATTCCCAGTTCCCGCAACCTCGCCGCCAACCGTTCTTTTTGCTGCCGCTCAGTTTCCAGTTGTGCCTGCGTCGTCCGAATCACTTCTTCATTTTCCAATATCCGACGTTCGGCTGTTTCTCGCTGCAATTTTTCGGCCCGTGCCGCCTCTTCCGGCGTCGGAACCAATTCCCCTTCGGGGGTAAAATATCTCAGTTTCTTGTCGTGAATTCCCAGAAATAATTGTAATTGATGGCTCCACAGGTGTCCGCGATCGTTCGGTTGCAGCGGTTCGTAGTTTCCGTTCAACAAACAAAACCCTTTCAATTCCAAACTGTCCGGGGAAAACCAAAAATATTCCGGGGTGCGAAAAATATTCTGGTAAATTGTCTTTTTTTCGTTGCGATCGCGGCTCGCCGTCGAGTCCGACAACAGTTCGATAATGACGTGGGGATAGATTCCCCCTTCTTCCCACACCACCCAACTTTTGCGGGGCTTCCGCTCCGTATCCAGCACCAGGAAGAAATCCGGCCCGCGAAAATCTTTCGTTTTCACCTGTTCGGGACTGTAGTAAATCGTCAGATTCCCGGCGACAAAATAATCGTCGCGATCTTGCCACAGCCAGTCCAGGCATTTGAGCAGCAGCAATAATTGTTGTAAGTGCAGATAACTTTCCAAGGGCGGTTCCTCGCTTTCCAAGTCTCCCGGCGGAAATGCGATCGCTTCCCACTCCGGTTCGGTGAGTTCGGGTTGAGGTGGCGGGGTTTCCAAGTCTCGGGAAAGGGTCATGGCGGCCTCCGGCGCAGTATTTTTATTATAATCGATTCCAATATGCTTCATTCAGAAGCGCTCGAAAACGACGGAAAAATTATTGGCGGGCATCGCCACGGTTTCCAACAATTTGAGATGGTGGGAATTCGCCAATTTGACAACATCATCGAGATCCCGGACGCCCCAACGGGGATCGGAACTTTGCAAGTATCGATCGAAAGATTCGTTGCTCGGCGCCGTGTTTTGTCCGCCCATTTTGTAGGGGCCGTAAAGGTAGAGAATGCCGCCGGGGGGGAGAATGCGATCGCACCCGGCCATCAACCCCTCGCAGGCGGACCAGGGGGAAATGTGAATCAGGTTGATGGCGACGACGGCGGTGATGGGAAATTGGGCGAGTTCCGGGGGGCTCGCGCTCCCTTCCACCGGCCAAGAATCGGCTTGCACGTCCAACGCCAGGGGGGGACAGAGGTTGTCCGCAGGGGCGTGATTTTGCCATGCGTGAATGCTGTCTCGCAATAGCGGTTGGGGGTCCGAGGGCAGCCAGCGGCGGGGTTTGAGGCGGGGGGCAAAAAAGACGGCGTGTTGTCCCGTTCCGCTGGCGACTTCCAGGACGGTTCCGGTACTCGGGAGGACGCGATCGAGCACTTCCAAAATGGGTTGGCGGTTGCGTTCGGTGGCGGGGGCGTGTTGTCGGGAATCTCGGGCAAATGTCATAAGTCGAATTTCGCTTCAATTTTCGTTGTCGATCGCAGATTTCGGGACTCGGTGATCGGCCGCCAATGGGTGGCATCTCTCGGGTATGCTGGTTGGGAGACGGGAAGGACCTGGGAATCGGTGCGGACCGTCGCGATCGCCTCGGCAATTATTTTATATCTATCCCGGAAGTCAAACTTATCCTGCTTATCATCTTGACAAAAGCAGAAAAATGTGCATTGGTTCGCCTCCGTCGGATTTTTGCCCCGTCGATCCGGCATTGTAAAGGAAATCTAAACATTTTCGGCCGACTTCAACGATGAGATTATCTACTTTATCTCATTGCTAAAATTTGGGATTCTTTTAATAATGAAGTCAGTTCGCTCATTTCTGTATTAGAGGGTCTATCGCTATGGCTCAAATTACCTTGAACCTGTTTCGGGCTGAAGCCATCCGAGATCGGATGCGAATTTCCGGTTCTTATACCGTGATTTTTTCCGAAACAGAAACCAAAAATTGGCTGCGGGTTACTCCCCGACTCAGACTGAATATTGCCCCCTCGGCATGGGATATAATTTTCGACCAGTTTTCGCCGATCCCAATTTACAAAAAACTGAACTTTTTAGAATATAAATTTGACGAAATTGCCGCCCGTGGATCGACAAAAATTGAGCGGGAGTTTAACTTCACAATTCCCGTCGTATCTTTATCCAAGGTCTTTTATCTGGAACCGGAAGAAGTCGAGAGACTGTGCCATTTCAACCGGATCAAATTGGATGCCACCGTCAGTCTGAGTCCAGATTGGACCGCCGGCGATCGCGTCAAATGTTACCAGACGCCGGTGTTCCGCGTCGCGTGAAGCCTCAGAGGCGATCGCCAAAATATTGTCGGTAGAGGTCGCAACTGACCCGCGCGGCCCGGCCGTCCCAGTGAATCAACCCCAAACTTTTGAGCTGAAAAATTTGCTTTTGTTCCAACAGGGGGGGAACGCGATCGCGCAGGATATTTCGGTACGTTTCCGCCAACTCCGGATTCTGCTGCAAATTATCCAGTTTTTCTTGCAAGTCCCGGCTAAAAATTCCGTTCTCCGTCGCCGCATCTTTAAAGGCGGCTGACCGGGAGAGTTCCCGGCGAACCATTTCGTAAAAGAGCTGGCGAATCAGGGCGGGAAACCCCCCCAACTTGAGGGCGATCGCGTCAATTTCATTCGCCGACAAATTCAGTCCGTGTCGCCGGGATAAGTCGTCAATTTGGGAGACGTTGAAAGGGGGGAGGACGACGGACATTCCGACATTGAAGGGGGAGCAGTTGGCATCCAAGTTGACATAAACTTCCGTCGAGTTGCTGATCACCAAGCGCAATTTTTGCCAAATTTCCGCATCCTTGCTTTCTTCGTGCCAAGCTCGCAACATCGAAAAAAAATCGCGGGCCAAATTCAGGTAATCGAACAGCACGTTCACTTCGTCGAGGACGAGAATGATAGGGGCATCGATAGTTTCGAGGACGTGCGATCGCATATAGAACGTACAACTCATCAAATATCCGATATCCTCATCCCAATAGTCATCCAACTGGGACGGAATCGGCAACTGCCGGGTGAGGTTGGCGCAGAACCAGCGAAAAAAACGGGGCGGGTTCAAAAATAATTCGCTCTCGGCGAGATTTAAAGTCAGCCAAACGCCATAATAATTGTGGGCTTTTCCGTGGGCGACAATGCGGGAAATTAATGACGTTTTTCCCATATGCCTGGGGGCGGTAATCCGAATCAAAGCGTGGTCGCTCAGGATTTCCCGATAACAGTCCGTTTCGATGGGAGGGCGATCGATATAATAGGGCGAATTGAGGGGGACGGCATCGTAGGGCAGTTCCAGGATGCTCCGGGGTGGCATCGAACTCTCAATTTCTCGGTCTAACTTGCCGATAAAATTGGCTTTGGTAATTTTTTCCCCCCAGGCTTCGGAGAGCAGTTTCCACAGTTGGGGGGCGACAAAGCGCTTGATGTAGCTGGCTGAATAGAAAGCATCCTGGGCAATTTGTTCGTAGGTTTTGTTAGGGTCGCCGAGAATTTCTGTCAGGAGTTTGATTTGAATGTCCGTCAAATTTTGACCGGTTCGAGCTCGAACCTGATCGATTAAGTGATGAATTATTGTTTCGATATTTTGAGTCATCAAACTGGGAGATGTAATCTCTGTTGAAGGCGTAAAAATGCGGGCAACTGGATCGATGATAACCAATTGCCGTCCGACACACAACTCCCCTAGGATTCTGTAGATAAAAGCGCGATCGCGAACCGCAAAAGTTGTTGCATCGGCGACCGGTTTCCTGCAATTCCGGTTTGTTTTTCCCAATCCCGGAGCTGTTCCCGAAATTTCGGCTCCCGCTTGGCGCGCCCGACAATTTGTTCCACGATCGCCCGGTGGCGAATTTCCCGGGTCGAAATCCCCTGTTTTTCTAAATAACTCAACAGGCGCTGCACGGGGTCAACAAATTCGCTCGGCGACTGGGAATTGAGGATAGATTGAATCTGGCGGGAGATCTCCCAGTAGAGATTTTTTTGCCGCTCCGAGAGTTGCGACAATTCCAAATGGGGCGATCGCGACGGATCGCCGGCCGAGTCCGAAAGATCATGCAAGCCGAGCAATTGTGCGATCGCCGCCCGGTTCTCGCCCACCCGCGCCACCATTTCCGGATATCGCCCCAAAATTTGATCGCCCACCCATTCGGCATTCACCCAGTGATTCGCCTGCAGTTGCAGGCGGCCGCGGTCGGGCAAAGTTTCAAATCCCCAGATGGTCAAAGTCAAATCGCGGCTTTCCCCCTCCACCGCCGCCACCGCGTACACCAGGGCCTCCCAGTCGATCGCCTCAAAAAATTCCACCGTCAATAAAGTGCGGCCGTCGGACGTCGCCTCCAACCCCAACGCTTCCACCGCCGAGGTGCGATCGCTCGGTTGCTTGGTCGCGAAATCAAACCCCGCGAACAGGTACTCGCAAACCACCCCCGACAAATCCACCTCCCGGGGACGCCAATTGCAAATGCAGCACCCCGTCAAATTCGCCCCCTCCAACGTCGTCCGAATCAGGTGGGCGTCCACCAACAGCGCCTCCCGCAGGTCCGCCGCCGCCAGGGAACTCTCTTGCAAATAGGCGCCGCTCAGGTCGGCCCGCCGCAAATCGGCCCCCTGCAAATTCGCCCCGACGAAATTTCCCCACAGCAAATACACCCCCTGCAAATTCGCCCGCAACAAGTCGGTCTGCCGGAAACTGGCCTTAAGCAAATAGGCATCGGCGAGGTCGGCGCGGCTCAGGTCGGCGCGGTCCAAGGTAGCCCGGGTCAGATCTGCCCCCCCCAACCGGCTCCGATGCAGGTCCGCCTCCACCAGCACCGCCGACCGCAACATCGCACCGCCGAGATCGGCTTCGGTCAGATTCGCCGCCGTCAAATTCGCCTCCCGCAAATTCGCCTCCCGCAAATTCGCCTCCCGCAGGTTCGCCTCCCGCAGGTTCGCCGCCACCCAATTGGTTTTGCTCAAGTCCGCTTCCGGGAGTTGGGCAAAACCGAGTTCGGCCTTGTCGAGAATCGCCCCCTTGAGCTTGGCGCGGTCGAGGCGGCTGGCGGTTAAATTGATGCGGTGGGCCTGGATTCCTTCCAGGATCGCCCAGTTGAGTCGGGCATTTTGGACGGACGCGAACCGCAAATCGGCTCGGGAAAAATTGGCCCCGTTCAGCTTGGCGCGATCGAGGTGGGCGCTGGTAAGGAGGGCATTTTGCAGGTCAGCCCGGGTCAAATTGGCTCCCGTCAACTGGGCTTCGGTGAGGACGGCCCAGCTCAGATTCGCCCCCCCGAGGTCCGCCCCGCTGAGATCGATCTGTTTCAGGTTCACGCCGCTCAAGTTCGCCCCCCCGAGATCGACGGATTGAAAGTGACGCTCCCCTCGCTGATAGCGGTCCAGTAACTCCTCGGCTTCCATCGCACATTTCCCCGGGTCGGCAACAGCATCTACCCTGCATCTTAACCTCTACGGGCGATCGCATCTCCGAAAATCTCGGCCAGACCGCAGTTGAAAATTTTTGGATGTCGGATCTAGACTTCCCGATTTGTATCTGTTAGAATAAGCTGATGTCACCAGGAGAGGTGGCTGAGTGGTCGAAAGCGGCAGATTGCTAATCTGTTGAGGGGTGTTTAGCCTCTCCGAGGGTTCGAATCCCTCCCTCTCCGTTCTCAAATCGAGCTTTCGGGCGATCGGCGCAGCGATCGCGGTGTCCTCGGCATTCGGCGATCTATAATTCTGTGAGCCGCAACGGTCAACCCCGCACCCGTTCGGCGTCCCATTCGTTAAGGATTCCCATGTCTGTTTTGAGTGAAAATCCCACGGTTTGGCTCCAGATCGCCCTGGTTGGCCTGTGGTTGGGCGCGATTCTGGCCCTGGCGGAGGGACTCAACCGCCTGTTCGCCGTCGATGCCGAAGTCTCCCGGAAGGTCGTCCACATCGGCACGGGAAACGTGATTTTGCTGGCCTGGTGGCTGCAAATTCCCGCCTGGATCGGCATCGCCGCCGGAGTCATTTCCGGCGCGATCGCTCTGATTTCCCTCGCCGTTCCCATCCTCCCGAGCATCAACAGCGTCGGCCGCCAGAGCCTGGGTACATTTTTCTACGCCGTCAGCATCGGTCTGCTCATCGGTTGGTTCTGGCCGATCGCCCGCCCCGAATACGCCGCTTTGGGAATTTTGGTGATGACCTGGGGGGACGGCCTCGCCGCCACCGTCGGCCAGCGTTGGGGTTCCCACCGATACGAATTGTGGGGAAATCAAAAAAGCTGGGAAGGCTCCCTGACGATGGCCCTGACCAGTTTTGTCGTCTCCAGTTCGATCCTGCTGTCCGTCAACGGCAACACTTGGCAAACCTGGGGGATCGCGATCGCCGTGGCGGTGGCCGCCACCCTGTTGGAAACCATCTCCAAACTGGGCATCGACAACTTGACCGTCCCCCTCGGCAGCGCCGCCCTGGCCTTTTTTCTCAATCAGATCTGATATCCGATCTCGCTCCGCAACGGCGCACCGGGAGGGGGGATTTTAGATTTTAGATTCCCCAATGGGGAACGAGTGAGGAATAAAAAGTTAGAAGCAAGCACTTATTCTCTTTCCTCCCGACTCCCGACTCCCGACTCCCGACCTTTTGCGATCGCCCAAAAACAAACCCTCCAACCAAAACCGGCTTTGATTGGAGGGTCTGTCCATCCTTGATTATTAACGGTACAATTCACGCTGCTTTTACCTTATTCGTCCCAGGGCGATCCTTTATAGGGAGTGCCTTCAAAGGGGTTGATCCCGACCATCGGATAGGCATCGTCGCTGGGGCTAAAAATCCGGGCGACACCCTCGGTCAGGTAAGCCATCATGTTTGATAAACTTTCAAAGATATTCATAACTGCTCCACCTCTGTCAGGTAATCTGTTCTTCTACACTTTACATATTAAGTGAAATATCAAGGTTTGGCGAGAAGTTGCAATATTTATTTGCAATCGACGATTATTGATACAGGGATTAAAATTATGTTATAATTGTTAAAGTGTTGGAGCGACGCTGAAACCGCCTCCAAGCGCAAACTTGACCGCATCAATCCGCACAATTGCCCATCAAAAAAGTCCCCGACCGACTGGTTTCAAAATTGCGTTTTTTAAAGATTTGATAAGTTCCGTAACGAAAAAACCGACACCCGACCCGGAGGATGGGTGTCGGAGTCGAGTTGAGGCGATCGCGATCGCTCGGAATTTCACTGGGACTTCACCTGGGCGCCGTGGGCGCGGGGATCGGTTCCGGCATCCGAAGACGGCGCGACGGGAGCTTTAAACGGGGAAACCTCGGCGCCCCGGGCCACTTTCGGCAGCGGCGTCCCCGCGATCAAAGCGTCCAAATCGGTCGCCAAAATCCCCTTGGGAACTTCGCCGATCGCCTCCCCGACCGTTTCGGCATTTTCATCCAAAAACACGAAATGGGGAATCCCGTCCACGCGATATTGGAGGATTTCCGGGAGCCACTTGCTGTTGTCCACATTCAGCATCACGAAATTGACGCGATCGCCGTAAGTGTCCCGCATTTCGCCCATATCCTCCGCCATCGCCTGACAGGTCGTACACCAGTTGGCGTAAAATTCCATCAGGGTCGGCTTGCCGTTGTCCAACGCCACCTCGATGGGGGTGGACTCCGCCGCCAGTTCGGCTAAAGAAGTCGATGTCGCTTCGCTCCGGAATCCCAAAAACACCGACACGCCCAGGACGACCGCCACGAGAGCGATCGTAAAATTTCTCAGGCGGGTTCCGAGCGTCGCGGAAGTCGAGGGGGAATTCGATGGATTGGTACTCATGGAATCGCAATGAATAGCAAAGAATTATCAGTGAATTCAGTTTAACGAATTCTCTCGGGAGAAAACTTTTCACTTTCCCCACACCGATTCAATAGAGTTCGTCCGGTCAAAAACCAGATCTGATATTAAGATCGAGAGTGAGTCTCGCACATTGACCATGAAAAAACGAGTCACCCTGACATTTCCCAAACGTTCGGTTCAGATGCCGATCACCTACCGGTTGGCGAAAGACTTCAACGTGGCGGCCAACATCATCCGGGCCCAAGTCGCCCCCAACCAGATGGGGACCCTGGTGGTCGAATTGTCGGGAGATATCGACCAACTCGAAGCGGCGATCGAATGGATGCAATCCCAAAACGTCACCGTTTCCCTCGCCAGCCGAGAAATCCTCATCGACGAAGACAACTGCGTGGACTGCGGGTTGTGTACCGGCATCTGTCCCACCGAAGCCCTGACCCTGAACCCCGAAACCTTCTACCTGACATTTACGCGATCGCGCTGTATCGTCTGCGAACAGTGCATCCCCACCTGCCCCGTCCAGGCCATCTCGACCAACCTCTGATACCCGCCCCACGACGATGCTTTCCCTCTCGATCGGCTTGCTGCTGTTGACTTATATGGTTTTCGGGTGGGCTTTGTACGAGCTTCACTTGCAGATTCACATTTGGGGCGCACTCGAACTGGGCGTCGTCTCCCTGGCACTGTTGTATACCATTCCCCTCTACCGGTTGAAACAGCCGCTCAACGCCTGGTTCAAGTCGAATCTCGGTTTTTTTCTCTCCATTATTTTCGGCGCCTTTTTGATCGTCGTCCTGGCAACCTGGCTGGAAATCTTCACCACCACCCTCATGGCCCTCTCGGCCACCGCCCTCACCCGCATGGAACTCCAAACCCGAAACGTTAAAAGCTGGAAGGCGTTTTTCGTGCTCTGTACCGTTTCCATGTCGGGATTGGCGTTGGGCTCGGGCCTCCATCACCTCGCGGGTTTATTGATAATTGATCGTTGAGAATTGACAATTGACAATTAATAAGGGGCGATCGCTCTATCGACCGTGGACGGTCCAAAGATTGTCACAGCTCCGGCCGAAAACTGTCACACTTGCCCTGAGAATTTAACTCAAGCGTTTAACTGTCCTTGCCCCACGAAGCACTCAACTCGGTGGGGTGCTTTTATTTGGGGGGGTGGGAGCGGAGGGAAGCTCCGGGAACAACGCCGGTAAGATTTTCTTCCAAGCTCCCCCTACACCCTACACCCTACACCCTACACCCTAATTTTGAGTCGCCAGAACTTCCGGCTTCAGAACTTGGTTCAATTTGCCGCTGCGATATCCCTCCAAGTCCAACGTGACGTAAACGAATCCCAACTCCTGAAAGGTTGCCACCACGGACGGGAGGTCGGTTTTTAACACGAAAGTCTGAATTTGGTCGGGGGGCAGTTCGATGCGGGCGGTATCTGCCTCGGAACGAACCCGCAGGTTAGTCCACCCCAACCGTCTCAGGTAGACTTCGGCCCTCCCCACCCGCTGCAATTTGGCGATCGTGATTTCTTCGCCGTAGGGGAAGCGGGAACTCAGGCAGGGTTGGGCGGGTTTGTCCCACCAGACCAAACCCAAGTGTTTGGAGATTTCCCGGACTTCGGCTTTGCTGACGCCCACTTCGGCCAGGGGCGATCGCACCCCCCGCTCCCGGGCTGCCTTCACCCCCGGGCGGTAATCCCGCAAGTCGTCGGCGTTCACCCCGTCCACGACGTAGGGATAACCCCGCTCTTTCGCCAGAGGTTTGAGGGTATCGTGGAGTTCGCTCTTACAGAAATAGCAGCGGTTCACCGGGTTGGCGGTGTAGTTGGGATTCGCCATTTCCTGGGTGTTAATTTCCTCGTGGGCAATGCCGATGGTCGCCGCCTGGATGCGGGCGTCTTCCAAATCCTCCGGCAGGAGGGAAGGGGAAATGGCGGTGACGGCCAAAGCGCGATCGCCGAGGACGTCGTGGGCGATGCGGGCTACCAGGGTGCTGTCTACGCCCCCGGAATAGGCGATGAGCGCCCTGTCCATTTCGGCAAATAGGGATTTGAGTCGTTCTAATTTTTGGATCGCCATGGGTTCGTGAAATATGACTTCTGACCGGAAAAGTGGATGCTTTCCCTATTTTTATAGTTTAAGGATTTGGGGCGATCGCTCTCAAGTCGAACGAAAGGCCCCCGAGTTCCGCCCTATAATTTAAGGACAAATCCTGGGAGCGCGATCGTCATGAGTGTTGCGACTCGAAAGTTGAGCTTTGCGGAATACCTCAAATATGAGGACGGCACCGACACCCGCTATGAATTGGTGGAAGGAGAATTGATCCCCATGAGTCTGGGAACGGGACGACACGGTGCGATCGCCGAATTTTTGAACGATGAATTTAAAGCGGAAGCCCGGAACAGAAGTTTGCCCTGGACTTCTAAAGATATGCGAATCGGAGTGCGATCGCCTCGGGGGGGTCGCTGGGACACCTCCCGCATCCCCGACGTCACCGTATTGGCGATCGAACAGTGGGAAAACCTCGCCGCCCGGGAAGCCGTCATCGAACTCGACGAACCCGCCCCCATTTTGGTCGTGGAAGTGGTGAGCGAATCGACTCGAACCGCCGATTACCGCGGCAAGCGATCAGAATACGCCGTCCGCGATATCGAAGAATATTGGATCGTCGATCCCCTGCAAGAACTCGTCACCATCTGCACGTTGGTTGAAGGGTTCTACGATGCCGTCTCGTTTCGAGGGGAAGAAATGATGGTCTCTCGCCTTTTCCCTAAGTTGGAATTGAGGGCGGATCAAATTTTGGCGGCGAGACGTTAGATGATTGATAATACGACAAACTGAATTGAATCGAACTCAGCCCACGTTAGTTTGAAGAACCATCGATCCGACTCCCGACTCCCTATCAAGAAAAAGCCGAGGAGGGATCGAACCCAACTCGGCCATTATTGATGTGTCTTAAACTTGAGAATTGAGCGATCGCGACACTGATTGCCCCCCGAACCCGAAAGTTAACCCAGCCACTCTAAAACAGCTTCCTCGCGGGTATTGGTGTGACGTTCCGGCGTTTCGCGATTGAACTTGAGATGGATGGAACGAGTTTGTTCACCATCTGCAGCCACTGCCATAATCGGATAGTCAAATTGACCATCGGGGAAGTACATTTGGAATCGGAATGTCCCGTCCGGATTGAGTTTGATGGGGCGTCCGCCAATCGTAACGGTCGCATCCGGCTCGGTTGCACCGTAAATGATCAACTCGGCATCGGCAACCAACCAGAACTTCCGGGGACGAATGGGAGGCATCGATGCCGCCATCCCGATACCCGACATTCCGATACCCGACATCGAGTAACCCAAGGCGGCTCCCGACAGACTCAAACCGGCACCGGACATGGAATAACCCATTCCCACGCCAGACATCCCGACACCGGACATGGAATAACCCAAAGCCGCCCCGGATTCAGTCACGCCGGCACCGGACATGGAATAACCCATCCCGACACCAGACATTCCGACACCGGACATGGAATAACCCAAAGCCGCGCCGGATTCAGTCACTCCCAGTCCGATGCCGGACATCCCGACGCCGGATAAGGAGTAACCCAGAGCCGCGCCGGATTCAGTGACTCCGAGTCCCACACCGGACATCCCGACGCCGGATAAGGAATAACCGAGGGTTTCGCTCATGCCGATGCCGGACATCCCGACGCCGGATAAGGAGTAACCCAAAGCCGCGCCGGATTCGGTGACTCCGAGTCCCACACCGGACATCCCGATGCCGGATAAGGAGTAACCCAGAGCCGCGCCGGATTCGGTGACTCCGACACCGGACATGGAATAACCCATGCCGATGCCGGACATCCCGACGCCGGATAAGGAGTAACCCAGAGCCGCGCCGGATTCGGTGACTCCGAGTCCCACACCGGACATCCCGACGCCGGATAAGGAGTAGCCCAGAGCCGCGCCGGATTCGGTGACGCCGACACCGGACATGGAATAACCCATGCCGATGCCGGACATCCCGACGCCGGATAAGGAGTAACCCACACCGGAAGCCCACTTCCCGACGCCGGAGGGAAAGAGGTAGGAACTGACGGCGTGTTGGTGGCTGGAAACCTGATGCATGGAGCCGAACAGAGAACCGGCTATGCGCTGGGCTTCCGCTTCTTTGGCGAGGTTGAAGAGATCGTCGTAGACGCGATCGCGGTAAGACGGTCCGGGGGGCGAGAGTTCGGCGAAGGTTTTGCCCTCGAGATCTTCACTCCAGGACACGGTGATGAATTGGTCGTCAATCCACTCCGAGGGATAGATGGGGGGAATCCGCACGGCTTGCGATCGCGCCAGGGCCAACCAGCGTCCGTCAGCGCAGCGGTAGCCGATTTCGATGGCATAGTCGCGATCGCTCACGGGTATTGGCAAATACCATTCTCGGGCTAACTCGTCGCAGGGATATTCCTGGACGCTGTGGGGAGCCTGAAGGCTCAAGTTCAGGTCGGTGACGTCGTAGATCCGCAGCGCCAGTTGCTGTCCGCCCAGACGCCGAAATTGTTCTTTCTGTTGGTTGGAGATATCCCAGTAAGCGTAAGCCCATTCCGGATCTCGGGCCATCAAGACGATGCGACTTTCACTGTAGGCGCCGGGAAGTTCCACCAGGTTTTCATCAATTGAGGACAGGGAATCCGCGTCCTGCTCCTCTTGACCTACTGTAAACTTTGATCCTTGCACTTCTGTTTGTCCCTCCAAGGTACGGGTTTGATTGGGGAATGATGAAAATCTGTTACGCTCGATCTCTTGAACTGCAGCTAAAAGCTGCTCTTTACGCATTCGGCTGTAGCGAGAAATACCGTATTCACTCGCCACCTTGCGTAACTGTCGCAAAGTCATTTCTTCCAAGGGTGGTCGTTCTTGTGCCATGGGTGGGTGATCTCCATTCGTGCAAATAACAGGTGATGACCCTGTAGATTTTCTTTGGGATCGGGGGGATCGCTGATTTACTCAACATATTGCAGAAAATATCCAGATGGGTCAAGGGGGAAATCCGGATTTCATGAGTACATATACCGTTTTATAAGGATTTTGGGATCAATTTGTCATCAAATTATGACATTTTGGGATCGAAAGGGGAGGCAGGGGAGGCAAATTTACACTCAGATCCGCACAAACTCCTCAATCATCGACCGATGATTTTTATTGTTAGCTTGGGAATTGATTCCCAAGCGGTGCGGATGTTCCACCCGTTTCTGGACTCCCTGGAGCTCCAGGGAGCTCCCTCCGCTTCCCCCAGTCCATCAAAAAATCCCGGGCGATGATCGCCCGGCATCGTCAATTCAAACGGGGGATGAACGTTTTAACGGATCACTTGCCAATCGCGGATGCGCCAGGGGCCTTGATCCCGAACCAATTGATACTGAACTTGCAGGGTATCGTCCCCAGAATTGATCACTTCCCCCCCCTCATAGAATTGAGTGGCTTCCCGCACTTGGGCATCGACGATGGCCTGATTGGGATTGTCCTGATCCACTTCGATCGCCTGGATTCTCACATCGTGCTCATAGCGCCGGTAAGCATTTTCCAGTTGCAGGGTTTCCGAGGTCGTCACCCAGCGGCTCAACGCCGGATCGACCAAAATCTCCCGCAACGCCTCCATCTGATACTCCGGACCGAGGGCCGCCGCCTTCGCGCCGAACCACGTGCGGAGGACCTGTTGAGCGAGCCCTTCATTCAACTCCCCGGCCAGGGGATTTTCCGGTTCGACTTCCGGAATGGGGACGGGCGGCTGCTCCAACTCCACCAGGGGTTGTTCGCCCCGCAGTCGGGGACCGGCCAACCCGTCCAGGGCGTTGCCGATCCAACCGAACAGGAGGCTCAAAATCGTCCACAGTAACCAAATTCCAAACAGCCCGATCAGCCCGACGAGGAGCAAGCGTTTGACTTTAATCGAGTCGTTGTTCTGGGAAGTCCGCCTCGAATTATGGTTGCGACCTCCCCCCGAAGCCGTGGAATTCGCGGGGGGCACCGTCGGGGCGGGGGGGGGACTCGACGCGACGACGGTTTGCGGATTCGGTTCCGAAGGGGGCGTCGAGAGGGGACGGCGGTGGTTGTCCGGGGAAACTCCCGGTTTTTGGAGGGTGGTGGACGCAGAATTCGACTCGACGGACGGCACCTTCACCGGGGGCGGGGAAGTCCCCGCCAGGCTCGATTTCCCAGCCGTTCCCCGACCCGTCGCGGTCAGGGTCGCCGTCGCCCCCCCTTGGGGTTGGCCGGTGCGGACATCAGTCTGAGCTGTCGCGGAAGTGTCGCCGTTGGCCGGTTGCCGTGTCGAAAGGGCGGGGGTTCCGGTCTGAGTTGCGCCGCGGCGGCGGGGTTGGACGACCACCCACTCGTTGGAGGTTCCCACCTCGGAGGGCAGCGCTTCCAGATAGGATTGGACGTGCTTGTTGGCGAAATAATCCTTCAAAGAAACGGGCTGATTTTGCAAGTCGCGGAAGTGGGGAAACACCTCATCCTGCAACCACCGCTCCGAGTAAAGACACAAACCGGGCAGCAGATCCGGGGAATCGAGGGAATTCTGACGGATGAAGGCGATCGGTTCCCGCTCCTGGCTCAACTCCAGCGCCCGACTCGCCTCTTCCGTCTGCCCCAGTAGCAGGGAGCAGACCGCCTTTTCCAGGTGGACGTCCTGGCGGCGGCCCAACTGCATCAGCATCAACTTGGCCTTGCGGATCAGGGCCGGCTGGGCGCGGGCGAATCCCTGGGCCAGCAGCGCGTAAACCGCCAGATAGGTGGCGACGGCGGAGGGGCGGCGGGCTTCGGTTTCAAACAGGGTTTGCTGTTCCGTGGTGGTGAGGGAACTGCGGAGTTGCTGGATGAAGCGGAGAAAATCTTCAACGCTCAGGCCGGAGCGATCGTCCCCGTGGCCGTCGATGCCGCCGCGTTCGTGGAGCATTTCCCGCAGCAGTTGCAGCCCGCGGCGACGTTCCTCCCCCTTGCTTTCGGGGAGTTGCAGTAGCTCCAGAATCCGGTAGGGGCGCAGCTTGTAGAGGTCGGCTTGCATTTCCCCCCGCAGTTGGGCGAACAGGCTTTCCCGCAGCAGGACGTCCTGTCCGGCTTCCAGGGAGGCGGCGGCGTTTTCGTACTGCCCCTGCTGCCACTGCTCCCGGCCGAGTTCCAGGTGGGCCAGGGCCACGGTGAGGATGACGTCGGGCAAGATCAGGTCGGGGTCGCCGAAGCGGCCGTCTTTGAGGCCGATGTTGCCGGTTCCCAGGAAGGGACGGGTGAGGGTGAGGACCTGTTCGTATTCGCCCAACTCCTGCAAGATCAGCAGGGCGCCGACAAATTGCCGGTCGTCGATCTCGATGCTGGGGCTGTGGGAATCGGCTTCCGGTTGGGAGATGCCCACTTCCGGGTTCCCGTCGCCCGCCGGGGTTGGCAGTTCGGAGTCCGGGTCGTAGGTTTTCGCCAGGAAGCCCATGTCGTAGGCCCCGCGACGGTCCGGGTCGGACAGGATGGTGTAGGCTTCGTCGATCAACTGCTTGCGGGCATCGATCGCCACGTCGGAATATTCCCGCCGGGGAAGTTGTTGGGTGCGATCGCGATGTGCCTGCTTCAACTGCTCGGCAGTCGCTTGAATTGGTAAGCCTAAAATTCGGTAGTAATCGAGTGGAATACGCACGATGCTCCTTCCCCAACGGCGAGCGACTGATGTAGCTATCTTATATTAACGAAGGTTGTTACCAAGTCGGTGTTAAACTTAACACTCTCTCCCCCGAGATGTCCTGTCGCCGGGATGAGGGACCCAACTCAACTCGGTCCCTAGTGCCAGTCGCCAGAGGGGTCGGGAGTGAGGAGCCGTTCGGTGCCCTCCGAACAGTTTACCAAAAATTAGGGATCTCAAAGTCCCGCCCCGGGGCCAGCCACGTTTTGGGTCGGGATGGCGCGGTTCGGGCGATGTCCCCCCGCCCTCGACGGCGGCGGTTTGAACCCGCAATTCCCGCGCCTTTGGGAGGGGGCCCGGAGAGCATAAAATAGTCTCTAATTATTGATGATGTGGCGGTCGGCGATTCAGAACGCACGGCGCACAGTTTCACAGAGGTAAGGCAATGGTTAAGGAACGCACGTTACCCAGTTTTCAAGCGGATGCGACGGTTATCGATCGCGAAGAAGGATTGATGCTGTACGAAGACATGGTGTTGGGGCGCCTGTTTGAAGATAAATGCGCCGAAATGTATTACCGGGGCAAAATGTTCGGGTTCGTCCACCTCTACAACGGACAGGAGGCGGTGTCTACGGGGGTGATCCGCTCCATGCGCCGCGATCGCGATTTCGTCTGCAGCACCTACCGGGATCACGTCCACGCCCTGAGTGCGGGGGTGCCGGCCAAGGAGGTGCTCGCGGAATTGTTCGGCAAGGCGACGGGTTGCTCCAAGGGTCGGGGCGGCTCGATGCACCTGTTCTCCGCCGAGCACAACCTGTTGGGGGGGTTCGCCTTCGTGGCCGAAGGCATCCCCGTGGCGACGGGGGCGGCCTTTCAGAGCAAGTACCGCCGGGAAGTGATGGGGGACGAGAGCGCCGACACGGTGACGGCCTGCTTTTTCGGGGACGGCGCCTGCAATAACGGCCAGTTCTACGAATGTTTGAACATGGCGACGCTGTGGAAGTTGCCGATCTTGTTCGTGGTCGAAAATAACAAGTGGGCGATCGGGATGGCCCACGAACGGGCGACGTCGGACCCGGAAATTTACAAGAAGGGTCCGGCCTTCGGAATGCCGGGGTACGAGGTCGATGGCATGGACGTGCTGGCGGTGCGGGAAGTGGCGCAAGAGGCGATCGCCCGCGCCCGGGCCGGAGAAGGTCCGACCCTGATCGAGGCCCTCACCTACCGCTTCCGGGGCCACTCCCTGGCCGACCCAGACGAATTGCGCGATCGCGAGGAGAAGGAGTTCTGGTTCGCCCGCGACCCGATCAAGAAGTTCGCCGCCTATTTGACGGAACACAATTTGGCTGATTCTGAGGAGTTGAAGGCGATCGACAAACGGGTTCAAAACACCATAGACGAGGCCGTGGAGTTCGCCCAAAACAGCCCCGAACCCGACCCGGGCGAACTGTATCGCTACGTCTACGCCGACGATTAATTCGACCCGTTCGAGGGGGCGACCGACCCGGTTTCCTTGTCGGAAATCGGGTCGATTTTGTCGAAATCAGTCGGATATCCGGAAGTGGGGAGCCGCTCCGACTCGTATCAACCCGAAAATTACGGATCGAAGAGACGACAAGAGAGTCAATTTTAAACCTCCAATTAAAAAGTCGGGGTTTTGTAAATTCTCGGTAAATTTACGGAAGCGATCGCCGTCGCAAAAACAAGGCGGGTGAGTCCGCGCTCAATTCGCGAGACATCGCCGTCAGAGACACCCGAGAAAGTCCCAGCCAACCCGAGCGAAAGGAGTACAAAACGAAGCGACAAGCTCGGGCCGTTTCACCGGTTCGAGAAGAGCGTCGCCGACCCGAGCCAGACGAGTACAAACCCGACCCGAGAGATTTGGCTGATCAGGCGGCTCAGGAGTTGCGAAAGGCCTTGGAAACCAAGGAAAAAACGAAGTATAATCCGGCATGGGCTTGACACTCTCACCGTCAAAGAAACCCCCATCAGGAGGTCATTTTGGGCATTTCAGCCCGATTGAACTCCTGAACGAATCGCACCGACAATCTGATATGATCGATGGGGGTGGAGAAGTTAGCGATGAACATCCGGGTATCAACTTCTCCATCCACCCCGAGGGAAACCGGGTTGCAACCGTCGCGAATTCCATCCCCATGATCAAAATTCTCCACCTGTCCGACATCCATCTGGGGAGCGGCTTCTCCCACGGCCAGACCAACCCTGAAACCGGCCTCAACAGCCGCCTCGAAGATTTCGTCGCCACCCTGGGGCGGTGCATCGATCGCGCGATCGCCGAACCCGTGGACTTGGTGCTCTTCGGGGGCGACGCCTTCCCCGACGCCACCCCGCCCCCCTTCGTCAAACAGGCCTTCGCCGGACAGTTCCGGCGCCTGGTGGACGCGGAAATCCCCACGGTGCTGCTCGTGGGCAACCACGACCAATATTCCCAGGGGCAGGGGGGGGCGAGCCTGGGCATCTACCGCACCTTGGGAGTCCCCGGGTTCGTGGTGGGCGACCGCCTCGAAACCCACCGCATCGAAACCCGGGGCGGCCCGGTGCAGGTCATCACCCTCCCCTGGCTGACCCGTTCCACCCTCCTCACCCGCCCGGAAACCGAGGGACTGTCCCTGGAAGCGGTGAACGAGCTGCTGATCGACCGGTTGCTGGTCGCCCTGGAGGCGGAAATTCGCCGCCTCGACCTGGAGGTTCCGACGGTGCTGCTGGCCCACCTGATGCTCGATCGCGCCCGTTTGGGGGCCGAACGGTTTTTGGCGGTGGGCAAAGGGTTCAACGTCCCCCTGTCGGTGCTGATCCGCCCCCAATTCGATTATGTGGCGTTGGGTCATGTCCACAAGCACCAAAATCTCAACCCCGGCAACGATCCGCCGGTGGTGTATCCCGGGAGTATCGAGCGGGTGGATTTTTCCGAGGAGAAAGAAGAGAAGGGATTCGTATTGGTGAATCTGGTTCGGAAACAGACGACCTGGGAATTTTGCCCCCTGAAAGTGCGGCCGTTTCGGACGATCCGGGCCGACGTTTCCAAAGCGGACGACCCCCTCGCGGCCCTTTTAAAAGCGATCGCCAAAGTAGACATTAAAGATGCGGTGGTGCGGCTGTTGTATCAGTTGCGGTCGGAACAGTTGGAGGCGATCGACACGGCACAACTGCACCGGGCCCTCGGCGAGGCCCACACCTACACCATCCAACCCGAATTGGTCAGCCAACTCGCCCGCCCCCGGGTGCCGGAGTTGGAGGCGGGAAGCGCGATCGACCCCCTGGAGGCGTTGAAAACCTATTTGGAAAGTCGGGAGGATTTGCAGGGGTTGCAGGCCGACCTGATGGAGGCGGCGGCGGGGTTACTGGCGGGCGATCGCGCCGATTAAAAAGTCAAAAGTATCATGGCGCTGCACAGGGGTATAAGGTGTAGGGATCTAGTTTTTGTGGGGTAGATTTTTGAGGGATTTTTCGATCAGTTCGATCAGGTGTTCGGAACCGGAATTGGGTCTCCTGCGCTCCGGAGTTTGGAATCGGGTATCGATCCCGGTCATGTCCTGATTCAACAGATCTTTGACGGCGGCTTCGTCGGATGTGGACTGCTTTTTGAGCAGCTCGACGAGGGTGGCATCTTGGCGTTCGAGCAGCCGGTCGAGTTCCGCGATCGCCGTTTCGCCCCGCTGGCTGTCGAGGGTGATTTTGCGGGCGACTTGGGTCTGTTGCCGCCCCATCTCTTGGAGGGTTTGAAGGTGCAGTTTGAACTGGCTCGCCACTTTCGCAATTTGTTGGCTGACATCCAACGTTTGTTTGACCAGGCGATTCATCTCAAAGTTAATTTGACCGAGGACGGTTGGGTTGGTTTCGCCGGATTGGTAGTTCAAAACGGAAGCCTGAACCGACAAATATCGAACCTTTTGGACGATTTCGCCGATGACGGCGGAAGCGGAAGTGATGATTTCCCAATCTCGGGTGATGCCCCGAATCACCGCTTCCAACTGTTCCGAATATTCGGAAATCGAATGGGCACCGAGAAAAATTGAGTGGCAGGCCCGGTGAGTTTCCCCGGAGACGAGCTGGCACTCCCGGACGAGTTCCTGATAGAGTTGCAACAGGTCTTGATAGTGCCGGCCGACGGCGCTTTCCTTTTGTCGGTAGCGATCGCGGTAGAGTTTTTTGGCGATGTTTTGTTCGAGTTTGAGTTGTTTGGATAAATCGTCAAGTCTTCGCTTTTCTTTGCCGATAAATTCGAGCTGTTTCCGCCGGGATTTACTCATTTTCATGATCGCGCTTTGGGAAGCCCGGAGCAGTTGATTTTGAGCTTGGCAGAGGACTCGAAAATCGAGCAAACGAAATTCCTGATCGCCCCCGGAAATAATGATGGGTTCGTAAGTCAAATTGCGGGGGCGGTTGGTCGCCAATTCCGCGGCTTCCCGGACGGGAGTCTGTTTGGAGAGTACCAGGGGGGGGATGCGGATCGCGTCGAGGAGCTTTTGAATCGGCTTGTGATTGTAAATTTGGGCGCGGTTGGGCCAATTCATGTGTTCCCCAAATTGGGCGCGGGAAATCATCCCCAGCAATTGGGAATCATCGACCACCAAAACGCCGGGAAGGTCGGGGTTTTGATAGAGTTTTTTGGCAACGATCTCCCCCCATATGGTCGGACTAACCCGGTAGTCGTGAGACGGCAGATCTTCTAGGGTCGAATCGAGGGGAAGCTGAAGTGACTGGCTCATGAAGTTAAAGGGAATCTTCAAATAGGGTGTGACCCCACTTCACCGCCCTTCGCGAAGCCCCTTCGCAGGGGAATCGCGGTCGGCCGGCTCGGAGGATCGGACGCAGGAGATGGAGAAGATGCACTGACCGATTCAAAAAACCATGAGTTACCGGCTTTTTCACGAAATCTTAAGATAAGATTTGATGTCCATCGGACTTGAAAAACATTCGGAACGTCGATCACGCCCCGAAAACCGCAGTTGTTCAGACCCCGAAACCCAAATCTCAAAGTAGAAGATGGGGAACTTTAGTGGTATCTTGACAGTATAGCCCGACTCACCCGCCCGCAAAACACTCTGTCGTCAAATTGGTGCGATCGCGAGATAACTTTAGCCTGTGGATGATGCCCTACACGAACAGCTTGAACAAGAGCGCCTCTTGAATCAGGTGACGACCCAAATTCGCCAGAGTTTGGAGCTATCTGTCATTTTATCGACGGCAGTCGAGCAATTGCGGGGATTTTTGCAGGTCGATCGCCTGTTGATTTATCAGTTGGGAGTCCCCCGCCCGAAGATCTCCGATCCCCTGGAAGACCTCTCCTCCGGGGCAGAAGACCCCGAACTCTTCGACCCCCCCGCCGCCCCGTCGCCGGAAAAACCCCCCCCGCTCCTGGGAAATATCACTTACGAAGCCCGATCCTCCGACACCATCCTTTCGCTGTTGGAATGGCGGGAAATCGATCGCTGTTTCTCTGAAACCTCCGAATATCAAGAATACTACCGGCGGGGATCGATCCGCTGCATCGCCGACGTCGAAGCCTACTACCGCTCCTGTCCCTGCCTGCTGGAGATGCTGCGACAAAAGCAGGTGCGGGCGAAATTGGTCGCCCCGATCATCGTCCAGGCCGAACTTTGGGGCCTGCTGATCGCCCACCAGTGCGGCCAACCTCGGGAGTGGAAAAATAGCGAACAAAAATTTCTCAAAAAAATTACGGAACATCTCTCCATCGCCATCTATCAGGCGCAACTCTACGCCCAAGTGCAGCAACAAAAACACACCTTAGAAAAGCGGGTCAAAGATCGGACTCAAGCCCTCCACGACGCCCTGCTGGCCGCCCAGTGCGCGAACCGGGCCAAGAGCGAATTTTTGGCGACCATGAGCCACGAACTGCGGACGCCGCTCACCCACGTGATCGGGATTTCGTCCACCCTGCTGCGGTTGTACGGCCAGTCCGGGACCACCCGGACGCTCCCGGTCGAGAAACAGGTCAACTACCTGCAAACCATCCACGACAGCGGCGAACACCTGCTGGCCCTGATCAACGACATCCTCGATTTGTCCCAGGTCGAAGCCGGGAAAACCGTCCTCAAAATCAGCGAATTTTCCCTGTCGAAATTGATCAATCAAACCTTGCACACGTTCCGCGATCGCGCCAAGCAGCGGAACGTCCACCTCGCCGGCGACATCCCAATCCGACCGGAGTGCGATCGCTTCATCGCCGACCACCGCCGCGTCCGCCAAATCCTCCTGAATCTGTTGAGCAACGCCATCAAATTCACCCCCGAAAACGGCCGCGTCACCCTGCGCGTTTGGGTGGAAAACAAGACCGCCATTTTTCAAGTCGAAGATACCGGCATCGGCATTCCGGAAGAACAGCAACCCCTATTATTTGAAAAGTTCCAGCAGTTGGACTCTCCCTACCGTCGCCAATACGGCGGCACGGGCTTGGGTCTGGCCCTGACCAAACAACTCGTCGAGCTCCACGGCGGCACGATCGAGTTTACGTCTGTCGTCAACAAAGGCACGACCTTTACCGTCCACATCCCCGCCCAACCGCTGGTCAAAAAAAATCCCTACAAAACCTCCCTGCAAACGGATTATACCGAAAGCCCCCAAGGTCGCTTGGTGGTCATCGAAGATGACGAAGAAACGGCGACCCTGATCTGCGAATTGTTGACCGCCGCCGGCTATCAAGTGGTGTGGTTGATGGACGGGGTGACGGCCTTGCGCTCCATCGAACTCCTGCAACCCGATGCCATCCTGGTCGATTTATATCTCCCCGGACAAAATGGGTACGATATCATTCGCCATCTGCGGGAAGAGACGACGGCCGACCCCCTGAAAATTATCGCCCTCACCACCACGGAGGCGGAACGGGAACGCTCCCTGACGGCGGGGGCTGACGGTTGCATCAACAAGCCCATTCTCCCCAATCAACTCCTCAATCAAATTGAAAAGTTGGGGTTCGGAAAACCGGCGCAAAATACCGAAGGATGATGACCGATTTTTGGGATACCGAACTGTATCTGAGTTCCGACAAAGACGAGCTGTTCGAGCGCGGCCCCTGGCCGAAACCCTTCGCCTTCAACGAAGATGTAGTGCGGGTGTTCGACGACATGGTTTCGCGATCGGTTCCCCTCTACAAAGAGGTGGTCGCCTGCGCCGTCCAGTGGGCAAAATCTTACTATCAACCGGGGACGAAAATCGTCGATGTCGGCTGTTCGACGGGGACGTTTTTGGAGCTGCTGGGGCGGTTTTTAAAACAACCCGCCACCCTGGTCGGTATCGACAATTCCAAAGCCATGCTGCTAAAAGCGAGGGAAAAGTTATCGCCTTTGGAAGTTTTCCACACCGTGGAATTGATGTGCGAAAGTGCGGAAAATTGCCGGTTTGAAAATAGCGGCATCGTGGTGATGAATTACACCCTGCAATTTCTGCCCGTCCCCCAACGGCAACAGGTTTTAAATTCGGTCTATGAAGGGTTGGTTCCCGGCGGGTTGTTATTTGTGAGCGAAAAGGTGCGATCGCCCCACCCCCAGTTTCAGGAGACGATGACCCGCCACTACGAGGCGTTCAAAGCCAAAAATGGCTACGCCAAAACGGAGATAGAGCGCAAAAAAGAAGCCCTGGAAAATGTGTTGATTCCCCTCACCGAAGATCAACAAATGCAAATGTTGCGGGAGAGCGGATTTGAAGCGATCGATGTTTTGTTGAAATTTCACAATTTTGTCTCGTTTATTGCTTTAAAATGACGACCGATCGGGTCGGAGATCAAATCCGGTTCAATACTCGGAAATCGAATTCCCCCCCCACGGCAACCGGAGACGGTTGCCCCCACGGCAACCGGAGACGGTTGCCCCCACGGCAACCGGAGACGGTTGCCCCCACGGCAACCCGGCAATCCTATAAGGTTGCCCCCACGGCAACCCGGCAATCCTATAAGGTTGCCCCCACGGCAACCGGGCAACCCTATAAGGTTGCCCCCACGGAGGGTTGGGGAGATGGGAGGGGGGGCGGTCAAACAAGCGGATCTGATCTGACTAGAGATAGATTATCTGAGGAACGATATTGTCTACAATCGATCGCCCGGTTATTTGAGGGATCGTCACTTGAATTCCATAGAAGTTAACCTCGCCCTGCTGGTTTTGGGGGGGTTGGTACTCGTCCTCGGGCTGCTGTCCGGCTTCCTGAAAGAACGCCTGTTCCTCTCCGATCCCGTGGTGGCTTTGTTGTTGGGGGTGGTGCTGAGTCCGGCTGTTTTCGGCGCGATCGACCTCCACCACTGGGGGCAACCCGAGGGGATTCTCGAACAGAGTGCCCGGATCGCGATCGGCATCCAACTGATGGGGATCGCCTTGAGGCTGCCACCGGGATTTGTCCGCCAAAAGTGGCGGCCCCTAACCGTCCTCCTGGGGTTGGTGATGCCGCTGATGTGGCTGGCTAGTGCGCTGTTAGTTTACCTGATTTTGGGGCTACCCTTTTGGGTGTCGATGCTTCTCGGCGCCGTCATCAGCCCCACGGACCCGGTGGTGGCGACGTCCATCGTCACGGGGCGGGTGGCCGAACGCAATTTGCCCGATCGCATCCGTTACATCCTCTCGGCGGAGTCCGGCATCAACGACGGTCTGGCCTATCCTTTCGTGATGTTGCCCATTTTATTCCTGACGCGATCGCCCGGGGAGGCGGTGTGGCACTGGCTGTCCCGAACCCTGTTATGGGAAGTGGTGGGGGCGGTGATTTTGGGTCTGACGGCGGGTTATCTGGCCGGGTGGCTGCTGAAGTGGGCGGAACGAAAGCAGTTGATCGACAAGCAATCCTTCCTCGCCTACACCGTTGCCCTGTCTTTGGTGGTGTTGGCGGGGGTGAAATTGATGGGGGGGGACGGTATTTTGGCGGTATTTGTGGCGGGCTGCACCTTCAGCATGGTGGTGAGAAATCGCGATCGCGCCGAAGAAGAAGAAGTGCAGGAGGCCGTCGATCGCCTCTTCACCGTTTATGTCTTCGTCATTTTGGGATTATTCATTCCCTGGCGGGGGTGGATGGATCTGGGGTGGCGGGGTGTCATTTTCGCGATCGCCCTCTTGCTGCTGCGGCGCCTCCCGGCTATTTTCGCCCTCCGCCGTTGGCTTCCCGAGTGCGATCGCCGCGCCGATTTATTATTTATGGGGTGGTTCGGCCCCATCGGCGTGGCGGCGATTTTTTACGCCATGCTGGCGCTCCGAAAAGCGGGGGTCGGGGTGGCTTGGGACGTGGCGAGTTTGGCGATCTGCGCCTCCATCGTCGTCCACGGATTTACGGCAATTCCATTTACAAAACTTTATCCGTCACTCCGGGAAAAGGGCAGGTCAGAAAACCGGCATTAAAGACTTGGTGACACACTGTTGACCCCCAAGCTTTTGACCCAAAATCAAATCATTCGAGTTCGTAGTAAACCGTTTCAGCTCAAACGAGGCAATATTCAAAACGGAGCATCGGGCATCTTGCCTGTGGATTCAGATCCGATCCCCT